>NZ_JAAGPH010000010.1:0-94680 GCF_017104705.1 Burkholderia sp. Se-20373
TCGCGCGCCGATACGGCGCGGCCGCCGCCAGCGGCGCCGCCGGCCGAGCCGCGAATACGTCGGCCGCCGCACCGGCAGGCTCGCGATGAAACGCAAACGCCAGCGGCACGCGCGCCGAGCGCATCCCGTGCCGCATCGCGACGCCCGTTTCGGCGGGACCGACGAACAGCATGCCGTCGTCGGCCAGACGCGCGTCGAGCGAGCGGATCACGCGATCCTGCGCGTCGCGATCGAAGTAGATCAGCACGTTGCGGCAGAACACGAAATCGTAGCGAATGCCGGTATCCACGGCCGGTTCGACGAGGTTCGACTGACTGAACTGCACGCACGCGCGCACGCGCTCGTCGAGCAGCCAGCCGTCGCGGGTCGGCGTGAAGTGCCGCGCGCGAAACTCCGTCGCGGTGCCGCGGAATGCATTGCGCCCGTAGCAGCCGAGCCGCGCCTGCTCGATCGCGCGCGTGCTGAGGTCGATCGCGTCGATCGTGAAGCTGGCCGGGTCGAGCCCCGCGTCGAGCAGCGCCATCGCCGCCGAATACGGCTCCTCGCCCGTCGAGCACGGCGCGCTCAGCACGCGGATCACCCGGCCGGGCAGCGCGGCGAGCCGCTCCGTCGCGAGCCGCGCGAGCGTCGCGAAGGCCTCGCGGTCGCGGAAGAACCAGGTCTCGGGCACGACGAACAGCTCGATCAGCGCACGCCGCTCGTCGGCCGACGCGTTGAGCTGCTGCCAGTACGTGTCGAGCGCGTCCTGCGTGACGGGCGGCCGCGCCGCCGACGGCAGGCGCTCGCCGTCCGCCTGCAGCGCGTGCACGCGTTCCGTCAGCGCGCGGGTCAGGAAATCGTTGCCGAGCGAATCGGGGTCGATGCCGGTCTCGCGCAGCAGCCAGCCGCGAAATCGCGATTCGGACTCTTTCATGCGGACTCTCCCCCGTGGCCCGGCAGGCCGTCGAACAGATACAGGCGCGCGACGTCGTCGACCAGGTCGGATACCGATACCTGCTGCACGACGCCATCGGGCGTATTCGCGACAGGCCCGAGCCAGCGCGTGCGTGCGGTCGAGATGCCGCTCGAGCGGAACGCCGCGCGGTCGATCCGCATCGTCTGCGTCGCACGCTCGACGATCAGCCCGATCGTGCGCTCGCCGCCCGCGTCGTCCGCGCGGTAGCGGACCATCACGAGCCGCGTCGAGCGCAGCGCATGCGCGCGGCGCCCGAGCGCCAGCATCGGCACGTCGATCACCGGCACCGGCTGGCCGCCGCGCATCAGCAGCCCGGCGATCCAGTCCGGTGCGCCCGGCACGGCCTTCGTGACCGCGAGCGGCAGCACCTCGTCGATGCCGGCTGCGTCGAGCGCATAGCGCCCGCCATCGAGCTCGAACATCAGGAACAGCGCGTGGGCGCCGTTCTGCGGGTCGGCGCGCGTCACGCGTCGACCTTGAAGCGCGACACGCTGGTGCGCAACTGGTTCGCGACGAGCGTCAGGTCGTCGATCGCCTGCGACGACTGGCGCAGCGACTCGGCCGTCTGCTGCGCGGCCTCCGACAGCTGCGACAGCGCCTGCGTGATCTGCTCGGCGCCGTTCGCCTGCGTCTGCATCCCTTCGTTGACCATCTGGAAGCGCGGCGCGAGCGTCTGCACCTCGGCGATGATCTGCGACAGCTGCCCGCCGACCTGCTGCACGTCGAGCATCCCGCGGCGCACTTCCTCGGAGAACTTGTCCATCCCCATCACGCCCGCCGACACCGCCGACTGGATTTCCTTCACCGTCTGCTCGATGTCGTAGGTCGCCACCGCCGTCTGGTCGGCGAGGCGGCGGATCTCGGTCGCGACGACCGCGAAGCCGCGGCCGTATTCGCCGGCCTTCTCGGCCTCGATCGCCGCGTTCAGCGACAGCAGGTTGGTCTGGTCGGCCACCTTGGTGATCGTCGCGACCACCTGGTTGATGTTCAGCGCCTTCTCGTTGAGGATCGCGAGCTTCGCGTTCACCGAACCGGCCGCGTCCATCACGCTGCGCATCGTCTCGCCCATCCGCGTGAGCCCGCTCTGGCTCACGCCCGCGAGCGTCGCCGACTGCTCGGCCACGCCGGCCACCTCGTTCATCGTGCGCAGCAGGTCGCGCGACGTCGCGAAGATCTCGCGCGAGGTCGCGCCGATCTCGGTCGTCGTCGCCGCGGTTTCGTTCGCGGTCGCCTGCTGCTCGCGCGACGTCGCCGCGATCTCGGCCACCGACGTCGTCACCTGCAGCGACGATTGCTGCGCGCGGGCGACGAGCTCGGTCAGCTCGTCGGCCATCCGGTTGAAGCCCGTCTCGAGCGTGCCGAATTCGTCGCGGCGGCGCAGGTCGAGGCGGCGCGTCAGGTTGCCGGTGCGCATCACGTCGTGCACCTCGACGAGCCGCGCCATCGGGACGGTGACCGAGCGGTACAGCAGGTAGCCGAGCCCGAGCGCGGACAGCAGCATGATCGTCAGCGCGCCGACGAGCACGACCTCGGTGTCCTGCACGGATTCGCGGATCAGCTTCGCGGACTGCTCGGCGAACTTGCGGTTTTCCTGCACCAGCACGTTCGCGTTGCGCACGACCTCGGTCCACGCGGGCAGCGCTTTCGCGTACGCGGCGACGGCCTCCTCGCGCGACACGCGGCTCTTCTGCACGGCGTCGTTCAGCAGCGGCACGTAGTGGTCGAACGCGCCGCGGAACGCCGCGAAGCGCTGCCGGTCGTCGTCGCGGAACGTCGTGCTCTGATAGTCGACCGACAACGCCTCGACCTCCTTCAGCGCATCGGCGATTTTCGCGAGATCGCGATGCACGCTGTCGGGGTCGGTTTCGACGAACGTCGCCTGCTGCAACAGCATGAACGATTCGTTGACCGAACCGCGCAGCGACGACGCAAGGTAGACGCCCGGCAGCGAGTCGCGCTCGATGCTGACGGCTTCGCTGTTGATCGCGCGCAGTCGCTCGTAAGAGACGCCGGCTGTCACCAGCATCAGCACGAACAGCACGCCGAAGCTGAGCAGGATGCGATTGCCGAGCGTCAGCCGGGCAGCGCCGATCGTCGGATGCAGGCTTTCATTGGTCGCGCGGGGCGTCACGGTGGCCATGTTCGTTATGGGCTTTATAAAATCAGCGTTGAAAAAATCCACGCCCGCCGGCGCGCCGGACGGCGCGCCGCGAGCACATCAGGGTCTCTCGGGCAGCGCGGCGCCGGCAGGCCGCGCCGCGACATCACCGCTCCGCTTGCGCCGGCAGCCGAAGCGCGACCATGAAGCCGCGCGCGGTATTGCGCATCAGGATCTGGCCGCGATGCCGCGCCGCCGTCGCGCGGACGAACGCGAGCCCGAGGCCGAAACCGCCGCGCGCCGCGCCATGCGCGGATTCGAGCTGCACGAACGACTCGGTCGCGGCCGTGCGCTGCTCCGGCGCGATTCCCGCGCCGGTGTCCTCGACACCGATCAGCCAGGCGCCGTCCTCGCTGCCCAGCGTGCAGTGCACGTCCGTGCCGGCCGGGCCGTACTTCAGCCCGTTGTCGATCAGGTTCGCGACCGCGCGCGTCAGCATCATGCGATCGCCCATCGTTACGCATTCGGTATCGGGCACGTGCGCGGCGACCCGGCTGCCGAGCCCGGCCGCCTTCTCCCACAGCTGGTCGACGGCGTCGAGCACGATCTCGTTGAGACTCACGACCTCGTGCGCGCGGCGCTCGGACTGCGCGCGGGTCAGGTGGATGAAGCCGTCGGCCAGCGCGAGCGCGCGCCGCGCATGGCCGGCAATGCGCTCCATGATCGCCGGCATCTCGCCGTGCTCGGCCCGGTAGACGTCGAGCAGCGCGAGGATCGACGTCTGCGGCGAACGCATGTCGTGCGACAGGAAATCGAGCGCCTCGTCGCGCTGCCGGGACATCAGGTAAGAATTCGAGTGATAGCGGATCCGGGCAGCCAGCTCCATCGCGTCGGGGAGCTTCACCAGATAGTCGTTCGCGCCGGCGATGAACGCCTCGCGCTTGACGATCGGCTCCTCCTTCGCGGACAGCACGATGATCGGCACGCGAGCGGTGCCGGCGTCCGCACGCCACGCGCGGACCAGATCGAGGCCGTCGATCTCCGGCATCACGAGATCCTGCAGGATGACCGTCGGCTTCACGTCGCGCGCGACCGCCATCGCCCGGTGCGCGTCGGTGCACACATGCAGGTCGATGTCATGTTCGCTGCGCAGCGCGCGGCGGATCACCTCGCCGACGAACGGTTGATCGTCGACGAGAAGGACCGATAACCCCGATTCAAGACAATCCGAGGCATTATCACCGCTCGATTCTTTCATAAATACAGTTTCAAACGCCGATTCTCCAATCGATTCTTTCATAGGAGTTGTTTATCAGACTTGGACGCTATCTTATTTCAGCGGTTGAAAACCCCGCCTGATTCCGCCGAATTGGCCTGTCGGCACCGCCTTGCAGGGTTTTGGACGCCGATTTCTCCCCGTTGGCGACCGTATTACCTCCGCATCCTTTCTCTCAATAAACATAACCGGCTGATTCTAAATGAAATTAGAACACAGCATCTATCTCAATCCGGTTTAGTTTTGCCAAATATGCAGAAAGAGAGGGAAACCGTTTAATCGGATCATTTCAGGATTCGAAAGACGATAACGTTTGCGAGACCCGTGCGATAAGGCTTGCATGCGCTGCAAGGCTGGCTGCCGCCGCATTTGAGGGCCGGATGAATATCCGTCGAATCGGCGGGCGCGCGAAAGAAAGAAGCGCGCCGGGCAACGATCGGCCCGGGCGCGCTTCGGGCCGGCCGACGCCGGCCGCTCGATGGCGATGTGACGGAGGTGCGCGGCCTTACCCGCGCGCGTGCTGCGCGGACACTTCCTGCAGGTCGAGGTCGCGTTCGAGCGCGTGCAGCATCTCGTCGTGGATGCGCCCCGAACGGTGCAGGCGCAACAGTTCCGCGCGCCCGGCCCGGATCGCGGCCAGCACGACGTCGTAGTGCGCGGCACGCACTTCAGCCGGATACGTCGGCTCGTTCTTCGTCCTTTCCGTCAATTCCGCGCGATACGTGTACTGCTCGAGCAGGCGCGGATGGATCACGACCCCGTTCTCGTCGCGCACGAGCGGCTGGATCGCCGCGAGCTGCGCCGCCTCGACATACGCCCACGTCTGCGGCTCGGTCAGGTGGTGCGACGCGCGTTCTTCACGCTGCGGCAGGCGCAGCAGCCGGATCAGCGGCCCGATCGTCGTGCCCTGCAGCAGCACGGTGACGAGGATCACCGCGAACGACGCGACCAGGATCACGTCGCGGCCGGGCATCGCCTCGGGCAGCGACAGCGCGATCGCCAGCGTGACGACGCCGCGCATCCCGGCCCAGCTCATGATCGTCGCGGCCTTCCAGTCGGGCGCTTCGCCGCGCCGCGCGATCCCGCGCACCGGCCACTTCAGCGCCTCGACCGCGTAGATCCACACGAAGCGCGACACGATCACCGCCGCCAGCACCGCGAGCATCGGCGGCACCATCGTGGCGAGCACCTGCTCGAAACCGCCGAGCCGGTGGATCGCGCCGCGCAGC
This sequence comes from Burkholderia sp. Se-20373, assembly GCF_017104705.1. NCBI lineage: Bacteria > Pseudomonadati > Pseudomonadota > Betaproteobacteria > Burkholderiales > Burkholderiaceae > Burkholderia > Burkholderia sp. Se-20373. Next base: position 5,559 of record NZ_JAAGPH010000010.1, read on the forward strand.
GACAGCCCGATCAGCACGAACACCATCGCTTCGAGCAGGAACACGATGACCTGCCAGAACGCGGTGCCGCGCGTGCGCACCGCCGCCGAGAACACCTCGTGCTGATGCCAGCCGACGATCATGCCGGCCGTGACGGTGGCGATCACGCCGGACACTTCGACCATTTCCCCGGCGATATACGCGATCCAGCCGGCGATCACCGCGACGGTGATCACGAGATAGTCGTCGTCGAGCAGCTTCAGGAACCACACGACGAGCTTGCCGACCACGAAGCCGACCACCACGCCGCCGAGCCCGAGCTCCGCGAAACCCACGACCGCGTGGCCGAGGCTGAAGGTGCCCGACAGCGCCGCTACGACCGCGAAGCGGAACAGCACGAGGCCGGCCGCATCGTTCAGCAGGCTTTCGCCTTCGAGCAGCACCATCAGCCGGCGCGGCAGCGCGACGCGCTCGAGCACGGCCTTCGCTGCCACGGCGTCGGGCGGCGACACGATCGCCCCGAGTGCGAAGCACGCGGCCCACGGCAGCGACGGCGCCACCCAGTGCACGGCGAAGCCGACCGCGAACGTCGTGAACACGACCGCGCCGATCGCGAGCAGCAGGATGCCGCCGACGTTGCGCTTGAACTCCTCCCACACCGAGAAGTACGCGCCGTCCATCAGCAGCGGCGGCAGGAACACCAGCAGCACCAGTTCCGGATCGAGATTGATCGGCGGCAGGCCGGGAATGAACGCGATACCGATGCCGCCGATCAGCAGCGCGGCCGCGGGCGGCAACCGCAGCCGCTTGGCGATGCATTCGAGCGCGACGATCGCGAGAAATGACAACAAAACCAGCTTGAATGCCGAGACGGGGGACATGAATCGACCTCGTGAAGAATGAATTCGCGCTTTCCGGTGTCGTACCCCGGTCGGCAGTTTCGCGCGATTACATCACGAGGCGAGGCCCCCAGTCGAGTGTGCTCGGGCCGCCCGCCGCGCGAGGCGGTCACGGTGCGGGTCCGGCGCCGGCCCATTGCGCGCGGCGCCATGAAAAACGGCACGCGGGCCGGCCCGATCACCCGCCCGCGTGCCGTCGCGGCACCGCGCCGCCTGCCCGCGCGTTACCGGCGCCGCACGACCATCAGCCGCGGCTCGGTCATGTCCTCGATCGCGTAGCGGATCCCTTCGCGGCCGAGCCCCGAATCCTTCACGCCGCCGTACGGCATGTTGTCGACGCGGAACGACGGCACGTCGTTGATCACGACGCCGCCGACCTCCAGCTCGTCCCACGCGCGCTGCGCATGCGTGAGCGAATCGGTGAACACGCCGGCCTGCAGCCCGAAGTCGCTGTCGTTCACGCGCGCGAGCGCATCGTCGAACCGGTCGAACTTCTCGAGGATCGCAACGGGGCCGAATGCCTCCTTCCGGTACAGATCCTGCTCGTGCCCGACGTTTTCCAGCAGCGTCGCCTCGAACATCGCGCCATCGACCTTGCCGCCCGCGACGATCTTCGCGCCCGCCGCGACCGCCGCGTCCATCCAGCCCGACAGCCGGCGCGACTCGGATTCCGAGATCATCGGGCCGACGAACGTCGACGGATCCTTCGGGTCGCCCATCTTCAGCGAACGCGTCTTCGCGATCAGTTTCTCGCGCAACGCGTCGTACAGGTCGGCATGCACGAGGATCCGCTGCACGCCGATGCAGCTCTGGCCCGACTGGTAATACGCGCCGAACGCAAGGCGCTCGACCACGTAGTCGAGCTGGTCGCGCTGGTCCGCATCGACGATCGCGGCCGCGTTGCCGCCAAGCTCCAGCACGACTTTCTTCTTGCCGGCCTTCTCCTTCAGCGCCCAGCCGACGGCCGGCGAACCCGTGAACGACAGCAGCTTGAACCGCTCGTCGGTCGTGAACAGGTCGGCGCCGTCGCGATGCGCGGGCAGCACCGAGAATGCGCCCTTCGGCAAGTCGGTTTCCGCGAGCACCTCGCCGATGATCAGCGCGCCGATCGGCGTGCGGCTCGCCGGCTTCAGCACGAACGGACAGCCGGCCGCGAGCGCGGGCGCGACCTTGTGCGCGGCGAGATTCAGCGGGAAGTTGAACGGCGAGATGAACGAGCACGGGCCGACCGGCACGCGCTTCGTGTAGCCCGTGTAGCCCTGCGCACGCGCGGAGATCTCGAGGTTGATGATCTCGCCGTCGATCCGCACCGATTCCTCGGACGCCACGCGGAACGTGTCGATCAGCCGCGTCACTTCGCCCTTCGAATCGTTGATCGGCTTGCCGGCCTCGATGCACAGCGCCTCGGCCAGCTCGTCGAAGCGCTCGCGAAAGCGCGCGACGCAATGATCGAGCACGGCCTGCCGCTTGTAGGGCGGCAGCTCGCGCATCGGCTTCGCGGCATCGACCGCCGCGCCGATCGCCGCGTCGATGGCCTTCGCATCGGCCAGCGCGACGCGTGTCGCGACCTTGCCGCTGAACTTGTCCGTCACCTCCAGATCGGTGTTCGCGTAGACGGCCTCGTTGGCGAGGTAGTACGGGTAGGTTTCCTTCAACATGGAACGACTCCTTCCTGTGAACGTGGCATTCAGAGTTGCGCCGACAGGCGCTTGATCTCGCGGTTCAGCACGCGCTCGTTGTCCGAGTAGTCGATCGGCACGTCGATCACGTGCACGCCCGGCGACGAGAAACACTCGCGCAGCAGCGGCTCGAGATCGTCGGCCGATTCGACGCGATGCCCGTGCGCACCGTAGCTTTGCGCATACGCGACGAAATCGGGGTTCTGCAGCGTCATCGCGAAATCGGGGAAATTCATGTTCTCCTGCTTCCAGCGGATCATCCCGAACGCGTCGTCGCGCAGGATCATCACGACGAGGTCGAGCTTCAGCCGCACCGCGGTTTCGAGCTCCTGCGAATTCATCATGAACCCGCCGTCGCCGCACACGGCGATCACCTTGCGCTGCGGATGCACGATCTTCGTCGCGATCGCCGACGGCAGGCCCGCGCCCATCGACGCGAGCGCGTTGTCGAGCAGCAGCGAATTCGGCTCGTGCGCGCGCCAGTAGCGCGCGAACCAGATCTTGTACATCCCGTTGTCGAGACAGACGATGCCGTCGACCGGCATCGCGTTGTACAGATCGTTGACGATCCGCACCGGGTACATCGGGAAGCGAGAGTCGTGCTGGCCTTTCTGCAGATGCGCGTCGAAATGCGCCTTGATCATCCGGAAGCGCTCGAAATCCCAGTGCGATTGCGGCGCAAGCGCTTCCTTCATCTGCCACACCGCGTTCGCGATGTCGCCGACCACCTCGATCTGCGGGAAGTAGACGGGGTCGACCTGCGCGCCGAGGAAGTTCACGTGGATCACGGTCTTGTCGTCGGTACGCATGAAGAACGGCGGCTTCTCGATCACGTCGTGGCCGACGTTGATGATGCAGTCCGCATGCTCGATCGCACGGTGCACGAAATCGCCGTCGGACAGCGTCGCGTTGCCGAGCCACAGCGGATGCGTCTCGTCGATCACGCCCTTGCCCATCTGCGTCGTGAAGAACGGGATCCCCGTCTTGTCGACGAATTCGAGCAGCATCTTGCAGGTGGTCTTGCGGTTGCCGCCCGCGCCGATCATCAGCAGCGGATGCCGCGCGGCCTGGATCGCGTCGACCGCATGCGCGACCGCCTTCTCCTCGGCCACCGGCCGCCGGCTGTAGCTGCGCGGGATCGGCTTGCCGTCGCCCTCCTCGTGCGCGATGTCTTCCGGCAGCTCGAGGTGCGCGGCGCCAGGGCGCTCTTCCTCCGCGCGGCGGAACGCCTCGCGCACGGCCGACGGGATGTTGCCGATCGAGACGATCTGCCGCGTGAACTTCGTGAGCGGCTGCATCATGTCGACCACGTCGACGATCTGGAAGTGGCCCTGCTTGCTGGACTTGATCGGCTTCTGCCCGGTGATCATCAGCATCGGCATGCCGCCGAGCTGCGCATAGGCGGCCGCCGTGACGAAGTTCGTCGCGCCGGGCCCGAGCGTGGCGATACACACGCCGGTGCGGCCCGTCAGGCGGCCGTAGGTGGCGGCCATGAACCCGGCCGCCTGCTCGTGCCGGGTCAGCACGAGCTTGATCTTCGATCGCCGCAGCGATTCGAGCAGATCGAGATTTTCCTCGCCGGGAATGCCGAACACGTACTCGACGCCTTCGGCTTCCAGCGCCTTCACGAACAGATCCGATGCTTTCATGGGGGACTCTCGGTTGATGCCGCCTGCCCGGCCTACGGACACGCAGCGTTCAGAACGCGCGCCGGCCTACGGCACGCGGACGCTTTACCTACTGGACACAAACCACGGCACTGCCCGCCGCGCGGCACGTGCTGCACGGCGGCGCCTCCGGATACCGGAGGACAAACGGATCCGCCCGCGCGTGGCGAACACGCACGGGCGGCAAGGACGTTTTTGATTGTAGACGGATTCGGAAGATCCCGACTTCGGCCGAACGGCCATTTGGCACACAGGCGCAGCGCGTCGCCCTACTGTGGCGGCATCGAAATTCAACGCATCAAACATGTGAACCATGGTTGACACACTGCAATCCATGCCCTACAGTGCGCCTACATTCAGCATCCGAACCACCGACGTCTTCGACGCCTGGTTTGCCGGCCTGCAGGATCGCGTCGCGAAGCGCCGCATCCAGGCACGCATCGACCGCCTCTCGATGGGCAATCCGGGCGACTGGAAGTCCGCCGGCTCGCCGGTCGTCGAGATGCGGATCGACCACGGCCCGGGCTATCGCGTCTACTACGTCCGGCGCGGAACGATCTGGGTCATCCTGCTCTGCGGCGGCGATAAATCGACGCAACAGGCCTACATCCGCGCCGCGCACGCGATGCTCGCGCATCTCGACATGGAGTAACCGATGGACAAGATCAGCACCCGGCCGTGGGATTCGGCCGATCATCTGAAAACCGAAGACGACATGGCCGACTACTTCGAAGCGTGCCTGCAGGAAGCCGGCGACGATCCGGCCTTCATCGCGCATGCGCTCGGCGTGATCGCACGGGCACGCGGCATGTCGCAGGTCGCGCGCGATGCGGGCCTGTCGCGCGAGGGGCTGTACAAGGCGCTGTCGCACGACGGCAACCCGAGCTTCGGCACGATCCTGAAGGTCATCAAGGCGCTCGGCCTGCAGCTGCACGGCTCGAAAGCGCACGCATGATGCGCGGGCGCGGCCGGTCTCGCGCGCCGCGCGATACCCGTGGCCGTGTCAGTGCAGCCAGCCGGCCGCCCAGCGCGGCACCAGCGACACCAGATACAACCCGAGCCCGATCAGCCCGCCGACCAGCGTGCCGTTGATGCGGATGTATTGCAGATCCTTGCCGATGTTCAGCTCGATCTGCCGCGACATCTCGCGTGCATCCCAGTTGCGCACCGTGTCGCGGATGTGACGCATCAGGAAATCCGCGAAATCCGGCGCCATCTCGTGCACGGCCTTCTCCACGTGCTCGTTCAGCGACGCACGCAATGCCGGGCTCTCCGCGAGCCGCGCACCGAGCCAGCCGCCGAGCATCGCGGCCTGCCGGTGCAGCGCCGAATCGGGGCGCGCGAGATCGGCCTTCAGCCACGCGCGCAACTGGTCCCACAGGTCGCGCACATAGTCGTTGAACGCAGCGCCGTCTCGGACATAGCGCTTGATCTCCTCGCCCTTCTCGATGAACGCGGGATCGTGCTTCAACCGCTCGGTCAAGCGCAGGACCGTCCGGTCGAAACGTTGCCGCAGTTCGTGCTCGGGATCGGCCGCCACGCCTTCCAGCACACGGCTCACCGCGCTCGCGAGCATCCGTGCGCCGTTCTCGCCGAACCACTGCGTCGGCATGATCTTCTCGACCTTCGGGTACTGCGTCTTCAGCCATTCGACGATGAAACCCGCGATCACCTCGCGGTTCTCCTCCTTGTCGAGCACGTCGACCACCTGTTCGATCGCATCGTCGAGCAGCACCTGGTGGCGGCCGTCCTTCGTCAGCGTGTCGAGGATCGCGCCGGCCGATTGCGACAGGTCGATGCGGTCGATCACCGCGCGAAACGCGTCGTGCACGAACGACTGGATCCGCGCGTCGTCGGTCATGTCGAGCGCGAAACTCATCAGCTTCGTCACATAGCCGCCGAGCGCCTCGGTGTTCGCCGGCTCGCCGAGCCACGCGCCGAGTTTCTGCGCGGGATCGTGCTGGCGGATCTGCGCGGCAAGTGCGTCGGGGCCGAGGAATTTCTCGCGCACGAACACCGCGAGGTTGTCGGCGATCTTGTCCTTGTTCTTCGGAATGATCTCGGTGTGGCGCGACACGAACGGGATCGGCACGCGGCGGAACAGCGCGACGACCGCGAACCAGTCGGCGAGCGCGCCGACCATCGCGGCTTCGACCACGGCCTTGACGCCGTCGACCCACGGGCCGCGCGGCAGCAGGATCGTCGTGACGAACACCGCGACGGCGGCCAGCAGCAGCCACAGCGCGCGGCGCTTGCTGCGTTTGAGTTCGAGGGCTTTGTCTGGCGTCATGGGCAACCGGTCGGGCGAACGATGCCGCTAATATGCACCGGTTGCGGGGCTGCCGACAAACATTGCGGCCCCCTGCGCGCGGGCAGCGCCCCGCCGGAGCCGACCGACGGAGCGCGCACGGCGCCGGCCGGCATCGCTGCCGTATGCCGCCCCGGACGACCGGGCGCCCGTTACATGAACGTCTTCAGGTTCACCGCCGGATCCGCGAGCTTCACCGGGTCCGGCACCGCCCCCGCCGCGATCAACCGGCGCGATGCGCCGATGTCACGCCCCAGGTTCGCCGCCGCCACCGCGACGATCCTGCCGTCATCCCCCAGCCCGAACACCGTGAACGGCCCGCTCGCCGGATCGCCGCGCACGACGATCGTGCGCTCGCTGCCGAACAGCCCGAGCATCTGCAGGTTGCAGTCGTACTGATCGGACCACAGCCACGGCAGCTCGGCATAGCGCTCGTCGGCGCCGAGCAGGTTCGCGGCCGCGACCGCCGGCTGGTTTTCGGCCACCTGCCACGATTCGATCCGCACGTGACGCCCGAGCAGGGGATTGAAGTGCATCGTCACCTCGCCCGCCGCGAAGATCGCCGGATCGGCCGTGCGGCAGCCCGCGTCGACGCGAATCCCGTTGTCGACCTCGAGCCCCGCTGCTTGCGCGACCTCGACATTCGGCACCACACCGATGCCGACCACGACGAGGTCGGCCGGCACGTCGCCGTGATCGGTCTCGACGATCGCGCCGCCGCCCGGTGCACGACGGATCGCGCGCGGCAGCGTCGCCATCTGAAACACCACGCCGCGCGCATCGTGCAACTGATGCGCATACGCGCCGACCACTTCCGGCAACGCGCGCTGCAGCAGGCGCGGCGCCGGATCGATCACCGTCACGTCGCAGCCGAGCTGGCGCGCCGCCGCCGCGACCTCCAGCCCGATGAACCCGCCGCCGAGCACCGCCACGCGGCGGCCCGGCGCAAGCTGCGCGCGCAACGCACGTGCATCGTCGACCGTGCGGACGTAATGCGGCGTGACGCCCGCGTCGATCTCACCACCGAACATGCGCACCCGCGAACCCGTCGCGAGCACGAGCCGCACATAAGCCAGCGTCGTGCCGTCGTCGAGCCGCACGCGCTGCGCATCGCGCTCGATCGCATCGACACGCGTACCGAGCCGCAGCTCGATGCGCTGCGCGTCGTACCACGCCGCATCGCGCACGAACGCGCGCTGCTCGCCGCCGTCGTTCAGCAGCGCATCCTTCGACAGCGCGGGCCGGTCGTACGGCAGCTCGCGCTCCGCGCCGATCATCACGATGCGCGCCGCCGCATCGCGCTCGCGCAGCGCTTCGGCCGTGCGCCGCGCGGCATGCCCGGCGCCGACGATCACGAACGGATCAGCCGACATTGACTTCCACCTGCCCGTCGACGATCCGGATCGGATAGGTCCGGACCGGCTCCGTGATCGGCGCGCATTTCGGCGCGCCGGTGCGGATGTCGATCAGCCCCTGATGCAGCGGGCATTCGACGCAGCCGTCCTCCACATAGCCTTCGGACAGCCGCGCATGGCCGTGCGTGCAGAGGTCGTGCATCGCGAACAGTTCGTCGCCGATCCGGAACACGGCGATCGGCTTCTGGCCGGCGACGCGCGCCGCCGGTTCGTCTTCGGAGAATTCGTCGAAAGCGCCGAGCGGATGCCACTCGGCGAGCGTTGCTTCGGTCATGTCTGTTCCTTGCTTCCGTATCAGATCGGGGTGGCGAGCAGCGTCTGCACGCGCGACGTGTCGTAGATCACCCGCTTGGTCTTGTAGCGCAGCCCGTCCGGCGTGCGCACGACCGTGTCGTAGTACTTGCCGGCCTGGTACACGTTCGACTCGCCGTTGCTGCGCGTCTGCACGACGACGTAGTTGCTCTCGGTATCGATCTCGCCGTCGCGTTCCGCGACGATCGTGAGGCCCGACGTCATGTGCCGGTACGTGTGCTCCTCAAAGATGTTCGCGTGCCGCAGCGACACCACGCGGTCGCGCAGCATCCGCTGGTTCGTGCAGTGGACGATCCCGACCGGCAGCCCGAGGTCGGCGTTCTCCTTCGGCACGATTTCGTACGTGCAGTCCTCGGTGAACATCGTCGGCCATGCTTCGAGCCGGTTGTTGTCGAGGTGCCCGATATAGCGGTTCTGGAGCATGTAAATCTCGAACCACGTCTTCATGTCTTCCGTCAGGTTTTCCATCGTTCCGCGCTCCCGCTTCAATAGCCCATCAGCTTCTGGTAGCCGACCCAGAACTTGCGGATCAGGCTTTCGGTGATCACCGTGTCCTGCTGGTCCGGATTGCCGCGCGACATCTCGATCACCGACGTCGCGTCGCCGTCGCGCACCGTGCCGCGCTGCACGAGCTCGGTCGCCTCCGTGTCCTCCATCGAGATGTAGCCGGCAGGCCCGACGAGGTTCGCCTGCTTGATGCGCAGCGCGCGCAGCTCCGGCGTATCGTCCGCGTAGCCGAAGAAGTGGAAGATCAGTTCGAAGTTGTCCGGGCCTTTCGGCAGGATCTGCCGCGCGACCAGCGTGTTGTGGATCTGCTGGATCACGAGCTGCGGGAAGATCGGCTGGATATGGTTCGTGCAGTCCTCGTCGTATTCCGACACGAGGTCGAGAATCGATTCGTCTTCCAGATGAAAGCCTTCGTCGAACGAGCGGATGTTCTGCTGCTTGTAGGCGGCCGACGTGTCGTCGCCCGTCTTCGTCACCGTGATGATGCTGTGCAGCCCGTGGTTCGCATCCGGGATCGAGCGCGCCTTCATCCCGACGCGGAAGATGTTGAAGGTCGTATGGAACAGGTGCAGCATGCTCGCGTGATACGGGTCCTTCACGTTCTCCATGTACAGCTTCCAGTTCGACTTCGAATACTGGCGCGTACAGCCGAGATACTCGATCGGCTTGTGGAAGATCCGGTCGATCCACGGGCGCATCTGCTCGCCGAGATAGTCGGGCAGCGGCATCACGTCGTCGCTGAAGGTGGCGAACACGAGCCCGCGGTAGCTGTCGACGCGCAGCTTGCGCAGCCCGTGCTGCTTCGGGTCGAAGTCGGCCGGCATCCCGGACATCCCCTTCTGGCCGCGCCGGAACGGCACGCCGAGCAGGTTGCCCGAATTGTCGAAGCTCCACTGGTGATAGACACACGTGTGCGAGCTCGCGTTGCCGCGCGACTTGCGGCACACCTGCGCGCCGCGGTGCGCGCAACGGTTCACCCACGCGGACAGCGTGCCGTCCTCGGTGCGCGTGACGACCACCGGCGTGTCGCCGACGAACGTGCTCTTGAAATCGCCGGCGTTCGGGATTTCCGCTTCCAGCGCGACGAAGTTCCACGTCGGGCCGCGGAAGATGCGCTCCTGCTCGCGATCGTAGACCGCGCGCGAGCTGAACACCTTGTACGGCACGCGCGAGCCGTCGTCGTGCGGAAAGCTCACGTCGGACGCGTCGTCGCGCGCGGCGAAAACGACGGGCGATTCTGTCTGCTCCATGTCGGACTCCTTGTCGATCCGTTGCGTTGAATGCATGGAGCCGATTTTTGAAAAGCTAATATTCGCCGTCTATCCGGAAAGTGCGATTGCGGCGGTGCAATATCCACTTTCGGCGGATTTCTGCGCTAGCATGACGGCACACACGACCCGGCGCACGATCGCGACCCATTGATCGGATCGAAGCGCACGCCGTCCACACCAAGGCTGATGCCCATGTCCCCAACGTCGTTCGAGCCGCTCGCGCTGCGCGCGCACCGGCTGTTCGAATCCCGCGATCTCGACGAGACACGCGAGCGGATCTCGCGCGTGATGCAGCCGCATGCGCTGCTGCCGAGCGGCCGCACGCGGGGTGCGTCGCACATGGATTTCGTCAGGCTCGGCGGGCTCGGGATCGGCACGATCGCGTTCGGCGACGCGATGCGCGTGCAGGTCGACGCGGTCGACGGCTACTACCTGCTGATGTTCTGCCTGTCCGGCCAGGCCGAGGTGCGCGCGATGGGGCGGCAGCTCGGCGTCGACGGCCAGACCGGCGTGCTGTGTGCGCCCGGCGAACGCTTCGACGCGGTACTGTCGGCCGATTGCGAGCAGTTCGTGCTGCGCATCGACGCGGCGACCGTCGGCTCGCTGACCGGCGACCCGCGCGCGACGCTCGATCCCGTGCTGCACGTCAGCGACGCCGCGCTCGCCGCGTGGCGCCAGCAACTGATGCTCGTCGCCCGCTCGCCCGAACTGCTCGAACGCGCGAACGCGAACCCGCGCGTTGCCTCCCAGCTCGAGCACCTGCTGATCGACCTGCTGATCGAAGGCCATCCGCCGTCCGTGCTGCAGGCGTCGCACCGCGACCCGGCGCCGGGCTTCGTCCGGCGCGCGCAGGAGTTCGTGAACGCGCACTACGCGCAGCCGCTGCAGCTCGCCGATATCGTCCAGGCCGCCAACGTGCCGGAACGGACGCTGCGCGACGCATTCCTGCAGTTCCGCGGAATGAGCCCGATGCAATACCTGCGCGCGACGCGGCTCGACCATGCGCGCGAGCTGCTGCGCGGCGCGGTGTCCGACCGGCGGATCGCCGATGTCGCGCTCGACTGCGGGTTTACGCACCTGGGGCGCTTCGCGATCGCGTATCGGGAGAAGTTCGGGGAATCGCCGTCGGAAACGCTCGACGGGAAGCGGTGACGGCGCGTACGCTCGCGCGCCCGGCATGCTTGCACGGCTGGCCCGCGACGTTGAACGAAACGGCATGAGATCGCGATGCCCTCCCGGCGTTTGCCAGCGCTCGCCGAAACCGACCGTTAGTTGCGATTTAGGGGGCAATGACGATCGTCACCCCACCGGCACGATCATCTCCCGCGCAATCGCGCAAAATGCGGCCGTCGCCGCGCTTGCGCCGTGCAGCCGGCGGCTCATGATGATCGGCGACGTCGCGGCCGGCTCCGGCAACCGCCGGTAGACCACGCCCTTCACGCGCACGCCCTCGACGCTCTCCGGCACCAGCGACACGCCAACCTGCGCGGCCACGAGCCCGAGCGCCGTCTGCAGCTCGCGCACCTCGTGAACGGCCGCCGGCACCAGCGCGCCGTCGCGCAGCGCCGAGACCTGCTGATCGGCGAAGCTCGGCCGCGGCGTGCTCGGATAGACGATCAGCGTCTCGTTCGCGATATCCGCGAGCGTCAGCGGCCGGGCCGGATCGGCGAGCCGATGCCCGACCGGCAGCGCCGCGATCAGCTTTTCCTCGATCAGCGCCTCGCGCACCAGCTGGTCGTCGTCGAAGCGCAGCCGGCCGAAGCCCACGTCGATCCGCCCGCCCTTCAGCGCGCCGAGCTGCTCGAGCGTGAACATTTCGATCAGCGACAACTCGACGTCCGGCTGCGCCTCGCGAAACGCGCGGATCACGTCCGGCAGCGCGCCGTACAACGTCGACGGCACGAAGCCGATCACGATCCGCTCCGACAGTTGCGCGAGCCGCCGCGTCAGCGGGCCGAGCTCGTCGGCCTGGTCAACGAGGCGCTTCGCCTGCGCATAGAACACCCGCCCCGCATCCGTCAGTTTCAGCGGCCGCGCGCCGCGCTCGAACAGCGGCAGCCCGATCTCGTCCTCGATCGCCTGGAGCTGGCGGCTGAGCGGCGGCTGCGTCATGTGCAGCCGCTCGGCCGCCCGCGTGATGTTCATTTCCTCGGCGACGGCGATGAAGTAGCGGAGCTGACGCAATTCCATTTCATGCCTCAAAGGTATGGAAGTAGTCGGAAAGAGTGTTGGACGACGCGGGGCGGGAATTCCTACCATGTGCACCAACAGGAGGAATCGCATGATAGCAACTGCCGCCACCATCGAACGCATCGAGACGCTGCTCGTCGACGTGCCGACGATCCGGCCCCACAAATTGTCGGTCGCGACGATGAACTGCCAGACCCTCGTGCTGGTCCGTGTTCGATGCACGGACGGTATCGAAGGCGTCGGCGAGGCGACCACGATCGGCGGTCTCGCGTACGGCGAGGAGAGCCCCGAAAGCATCAAGGTCAACATCGACACCTACTTCGCGCCGCTGCTGCAGGGCATGGACGCAACCCGCCCGGGCGCTGCGCTGGCGCGCGCCCGCAAGCTGTTCCAGGGCAACCGCTTCGCGAAATGCGCGATCGAGACCGCGCTGTTCGACGCGCAGGCGCGCCGCCTCGGCGTGCCGCTGTCCGAGCTGTTCGGCGGCCGTCGGACCGATGCGGTCGATGTTGCCTGGACGCTCGCGAGCGGCGACACGCAGCGCGACATCGCGGAAGCCGAGGCGATGCTCGACGCGCGCCGCCACCGTACGTTCAAGCTGAAGATCGGCTCGAACGCGGTGGCCGACGACGTCGCACACGTGATCGCGATCAAGCGCGCGCTCGGCGAACGCGGCGACGTGCGCGTCGACGTGAACCAGGCATGGAGTGAAACCGACGCGATCTGGGCCGGCGCGCGCCTGGCGGAAGCTGGCGTGAGCCTGGTCGAGCAGCCGATCGCGGCAACCAACCGCGCGGGGCTGAAACGCCTCACGCAACTGGCGCAGGTGCCGATCATGGCCGACGAGGCATTGCACGGCCCCGTCGATGCATTCGCGCTCGCACAGGATCGCGCAGCCGACGTGTTCGCGGTGAAGATCGCGCAATCGGGCGGCCTGCAGGGTGCGGCGAGCGTCGCGTCGATCGCGGCGGCGGCCGGCATCGAACTGTACGGCGGCACGATGCTCGAGGGCGCGGCCGGCACGATGGCGTCCGCGCAACTGTTCAGCACGTTCGACTCGCTGAAATGGGGCACCGAACTGTTCGGCCCGCTGCTGCTCACCGAGGAGATCCTCGTCGAGCCGCTGCGCTACGCGGATTTCAAGCTGCACCTGCCGGCAGCGCCCGGCCTCGGCATCACCTTCGACTGGGCCCGCATCGAACGGATGCGACGCGACGCCCGCTGATCCCCACACGACAACCGAAACCGGAGACACAGATGAACAAGCAAGCCATCGACGCACTGCTGAAGACCTTCGACGACGCCGCCGAGAAGCCGGGCAACCCGCGCGTGCGCGCGATCGTCAACCGGATCGTGAAGGACATCTGCTACACGATCGAGGACTTCGACGTGCAGCCGAGCGAATTCTGGACGGCGCTGAACTACCTGAACGAAGCCGGCCGCGAATTCGGGCTGATCGCCGCGGGCCTCGGCCTCGAGCGCTTTCTCGACGTGCGCATGGACGAAGCCGAGGAAAAGGCCGGCATCCAGGGCGGCACGCCGCGCACGATCGAAGGGCCGCTGTATGTCGCCGGTGCGCCGGAATCGGTCGGCCATGCGCGTCTCGACGACGGCACCGATCCGGGCCAGACGCTCATCATGCGCGGCCAGGTGCTCGGCCAGGACGGCGCGCCGATCGCGAACGCACTGGTCGAGGTGTGGCACGCGAACCATCTCGGCAACTACTCGTACTTCGATCAGTCGCAGCCCGCGTTCAACCTGCGCCGTTCGATCCGCACCGATGCCGAAGGCCGCTACAGCTTCCGCAGCGTGCTGCCGGTCGGCTACAGCGTGCCGCCGGGCAGCAAGACCGAGCAACTGCTCGACCAGCTCGGCCGCCACGGCCATCGTCCGGCGCACATTCACTTCTTCGTTTCGGCGGACGGTTATCGTAAGCTGACGACGCAGATCAACATCGATGGCGATCCGCATCTGTGGGACGACTTCGCGTTCGCGACGCGCGACGGGTTGATCCCGCCGGTGAAGCAGGCCGAAGGCGCCGAAGGCAAGCCGTATGGCGTCGACGGGCAGTTCGCGCTGATCGACTTCGATTTCTCGCTGCTCAAGGACAAGCAGGACGTGCCGGGCAGCGAAGTCGAGCGGGCCCGCGCGCAGGCGTGAGTCGCCTTCCGATTCGACGAACCGATAACGCAAGGAGTGCAGGATGCTGTTTCATGTGGAAATGACCGTCCGTCTGCCGACGGACATGGATCCGGTCAAGGCGGCCACGCTGAAGGCGGAAGAAAAGGCGATGTGCCAGCGGCTGATGAACGAAGGGACCTGGCGGCATCTGTGGCGGATCGCCGGGCAGTATGCGAACGTCAGCATCTTCGACGTCGAAAGCGTGCAGCAGCTGCATGACCTGCTGAGCCAGCTGCCGCTGTTCCCGTATATGGAGATGGAAGTGCGGGCGCTGTGCCGGCATCCTTCTTCGGTGCGGGAGGATGATCGGTAAGTGAACGCGAATCGCGGCCGTTGACGACGGCCGCGCAATGGACGGCACGGGCATGCCCGTGCCGTTTTGCATTCGGCCACGGCTCGGTCGCGCCGCATCGGGATACGCGGCAACCGTCACTCCGCCAGATGCACCGCAAACCCCACCTTCCCCGGCACGATCTCGTCCTTCAGCGTCAACGCCGGAATCGCGTAATCGCCCGCGTTCTGCCGACGGAACGGAATCGGTTGCGTGGTCCAGAGTTCATCCAGACGCTTGCCGAGCGCCGCACGCGTCTCGTCAAAGCGTGCTGCGTTCATCTTCCCCGTCCGGTAGATCACGAACGGCGGCAGCACATCGAACCCCGGGTAATACAGCACGCCGTGATGGATCGGGAACAGCACGTCGTCGATCGGCCCGTTGATGCCGCGCGGGCTGTAATGCGACTCCCACCCGCCCGTCGTGACGAGCACCATCGCGCGCTTGCCGGCAAACGATCCTTCGCCGTAACGATCGCCCCAGTGCGTATCGGAATGCTCACCGACGCCGTACGCAAAACCGTATGCATACACACGCTCGAACCAGCCCTTCATGATCGCCGGCATCGAGAACCACCACAGCGGGAACTGCAGGATCACCGCGTCGGCCCACTTCAGCTTCTCCTGCTCACGCGCGATGTCTTCGCTTTGCGTGCCGGCCGCGAACGCGCGCTTCGAATCGAGCGACGGATCGAACCGTGCGTCGGGCGCACGATCCGTCACGTCGTCCGCGTCGAATGCCGCCTTCCAGTTCATCGCATACAGGTCGGTCACCTGTACCGTGTGGCCGGCCGCTTCGAGATGCGCGACGGCAAAGTCGCGCAATGCGCCGTTCAGCGAACGCGGTTCGGGATGGGCATAGACGATCAGCACATTCATGTTCGGTACTCCGTTGATTGAATGACTGCAGGATGCCGCCACCAACGGTATATTTGAAATGAATTCCTGATATTCCAGGTATAGCCATGAACAATCTCAGACGACTCGATCTCAATCTGCTGGTCACGCTGGACGTGCTGCTCGCCGAGCACAACGTCACGCGGGCGGCCGAAAAACTGAACATGTCGCAGCCGTCGGTGAGCGTGCAGTTACAGAAGCTGCGCGACGTGTTCGGCGATCCGCTGCTGTTGCCGGGGCCGCGTGGAATGCGGCCGACCGCGCGCGCGGAAGCGCTGCGCGAACCGTTGCGCGATGCGCTCGAAGCGGTCGAGCGCGCGGTGGTTCCGGCCACGCCGTTCGATCCCGCGACCGCGACGAACACGTGGCGTGTGGCCGCGACCGACTACGGCGAATCGACGATCGTGCTGCCCGCGCTGAACGCGCTGCGTTCGGCCGCGCCCGCCACGCGCCTCGCCGTGGTCGAGCTGGTACCGCCGCGCATCGAGCAGGATACCGAACGAAACGGCATCGACCTCGTCTTTCATATGACCGAAGCGTCGCCGCCCGGCATGCGACGCTTGCCGCTGTTCGCCGAGCGTTACGTACTCATCGGCCGCGCCGGGCACCCGAAGCTGAAGCGGCGCCCGACGCTCGCGCAGTTCGGCACGCTCGAGCACGTGATCGTGTCGCCCGACGGCGGCGGCTTCTTCGGCGTGACGGACGAAGCGCTCGCGAAGGTGGGCGCCACGCGGCGCGTCGTGCTGTCGGTGCCGCATTTCCTGTTCGTGCTGTCGGCCGTGGCCAGCACCGATCTCGTCGCAATGGTGCCCGAGCGGCTGGTGCGCGACGTGCCCGCGCTGCGTGTCGTGGCAGCGCCCGTCGACGTGCCCGGCTACGAAATGTCGATGCTGTGGCACGAACGCGTGCATCGCGATCCGGCGCATCGGTGGTTGCGGGAGACGATCGCGGCAGCGGTGTAGATCGGTCGCGTACCCGGAGTGGACGCCCGCTTCGATCGCCATCGCACGAAATCCTTCATCCGGGGCTTGAAACCGCGCCAAACACTGTATATATTTACAGTGCTTTTGCACCATTTGACCCGAATTCCGTCATTCACAGACGAACGGACTTTTGTGAGGCGACCATGTTCCAGGCATCCGCATTCGATCCCGAGCAACCCGGCTTCAACCCCGTCCACTTCGAGCGCGCCGCGCAGCGGGCGGTCGTCGATCTGCAGCGTGTCGCGGGCGGCCCCGCGCAGCGGGCGCTCGGCCTGCGGCGCCGCACCCATCCCGCGGCCGTCCGCACGATGAGCTGGCAGGCGCTGCTGAACGTCGAAGAGCTGGCATTCTCGAATGCCGGCTTCCTGAGCCGCAACGATCCGGCCGTCGTCGACGCGTTCATCCGGCTGCGCGACAGCCGCCTGGTCGCCGCGGATGTCGAGGAGCCGGTCGACTGGCGCCGCGACGATGACGACCTGCCCGCCATCTACCTGATCGTCAAGGCGATGCTGGAAGCGGAAGAGGAAGAACGGGCCGAAGCGGCCTGAGCCGTGTGATGGCCAATCGCCATCACGGTCTGTCGGGGTAGCGCCGCCACGTCACGTGGCGACGCGGCCGGCGTTGCGGCTCATGTCAGTCCTGCGCCAGCGAATCGGGGCGGCAGACGGCGAGCCACGCATCGCCGCGCTGGCGGATCACCGCCACGCGGCTTGCCTTCAAGGGGCCGTCGCAGCGACCGCCCGTTACAGCCGCGCGGCGAGCCGTGAGCCCTGATCGATCGCGCGCTTCGCGTCGAGTTCGGCGGCCAGTTCCGCGCCGCCGATCAGGTGCACCGAGCGCCCGGCCGCCTGCAGCGGCGCGAGCAACGCGCGCTGCGGCTCCTGCCCCGTGCAGAGCACGATCGTGTCGGCTTCGATCACTTCGTGATCGGTGCGCTGCTCGCCGTACGACACGTGCAGCCCACGCGCATCGATCAGTTCATAGTTCACGCCGCCGATCATTTTCACCTGCTTCATCTTCAGCGTCGCGCGGTGAATCCAGCCGGTCGTCTTGCCGAGCCCCTTGCCGAGCGGCGCGGCCTTGCGCTGCAGCAGCGTCACTTCGCGCGCCGGTGCCGTCACCTGTGCTCGCGTCACGCCGCCGCGCGTCGCGGCCGGGTCGGTCACGCCCCACTCCGCCTTCCACTCTTCCAGGTCGAGCGCCGGCGATTCGCCCTCCTGCACCAGGTACTCGGCGACATCGAAGCCGATCCCGCCCGCCCCCACCACCGCGACACGCCGGCCGACCGGCTGCCGGCCCGCGAGCACGTCGATGTAGCTGAGCACGTTCGGCCCGTCCTGCCCCGGGATCTTTGGGTCGCGCGGCGCGACGCCGGTCGCGAGCACGATCTCGTCGTAGCCGCCCGCGATCAGGTCGCTTGCGTCGACGCGACGGTTCAGGCGCAGGTTCACGCCGGTCAGCTCGACCTGGCGGCCGAAGTAGCTCAGCGCTTCGTGAAACTCTTCCTTACCGGGAATCCGCTTCGCCATGTTGAACTGGCCGCCGATCTCGGCCGCGCCGTCGAACAGGTCGACCTGATGGCCGCGCTGCGCCAGCACGGTCGAGCATGCGAGCCCGGCCGGCCCCGCGCCGACCACCGCGATACGCTTCGGCTGCGCGGCGGGCGTGTATTTCAACTCCGTCTCGTGGCACGCGCGCGGGTTCAGCAGGCACGACGCGATCTTGTTCTTGAACGCGTGATCGAGGCATGCCTGGTTGCAGCCGATGCACGTATTGATCTCGTCGGCACGGCCCTGCGCGGCCTTGACGACGAACTCCGCATCCGCGAGCAGCGGGCGCGCCATCGACACCATGTCCGCGCAGCCGTCCGCGAGGATCTGCTCGGCCACTTCGGGACGGTTGATGCGGTTGGTCGTCACGAGCGGAATGCCGACCTCGCCCTTCATCTTCTTCGTCACCCACGCGAACGCGCCGCGCGGCACCGATGTCGCGATCGTCGGCACCCGCGCCTCGTGCCAGCCGATCCCCGTGTTGATGATGGTCGCGCCCGCGCGCTCGACGGCCTTCGCGAGCTGCACGGTTTCGCTCCAGTCGCTGCCGTCCGGAATCAGGTCGAGCATCGACAGCCGGTAGATCAGGATGAAATCGCGGCCGACCGCCTCGCGCGTGCGCTCGATGATCTCGATCGGCAGCCGGATGCGGTTCTCGTACGAACCGCCCCACTGGTCGGTGCGCTTGTTCGTATGCATCGAGATGAACTGGTTGATCAGGTAGCCTTCGGAGCCCATGATCTCGACGCCGTCATACCCGGCTTCCCGCGCGAGCTTCGCGCAGCGGACGAACGCGCGAATCTGCCGCTCGACGCCGCGCGCGCTCAGTTCGTGCGGCGCGAACGGCGAGATCGGCGACTTGATCTTCGACGGCGCGACCGCGAACGGGTGATAGCCGTAGCGTCCCGTATGCAGGATCTGCAGCGCGATCTTGCCGTCCTCCGCATGCACGGCCTCCGTGATCTCGCGATGCCGCCGCGCGGCGGCCGACGTCATCAGCGTGCCGCCGAACGGCTTGGTCCAGCCGGCCACGTTCGGCGCGAAGCCGCCCGTCACGATCAGGCCGACGCCGCCGCGGGCGCGTTCGGCGAAATATTCGGCGAGCCGCGGCAACGTCTTGCGGCTGTCCTCGAGGCCCGTGTGCATCGAGCCCATCAGCACGCGGTTCTTCAGCGTCGTGAAGCCGAGATCGAGCGGGGCGAGCAAGTGGGGGAAGGTCGTGGTCATGATGAGCGTGCCGATTCGTGCCAGTAAGCGATGCGTGACATCGTAGGCGCGCGCCGCCTTGAACGTGAGGGGGCAAACAGCCATAATGCTTGTCATTTCCGGCCAAGACGACATGACTTCCCCTCTCGCCAAGGACCGCCTCGGGCTGCGCCGGCCGACGATTCCGGTCGCCTATACGCGCCTGCTGCTGCAGGCGCTGGCCGCACGCGGGGTCGATCTGGCCGCCGTGCGCGCCGGCACGGGCCTGCGCGATGCGGTATTGGCCGAACCGGACGCGCGCGTCGCGCCGTCGCAGTGGGGGCGGCTCGTGCTCAATGCGATCGAGATCGGCGGCGATCCGGGCATCGGGCTCGCGTTCGGGCTGCTGCTGAAGCCGACCGTGCACGGCTTTCTCGGCTATGCGACGCTGACCGCGCGGGACATCCGGGAAGCGCTCGCCGTCACGCAGCGCTACTTCCGGATGCGCAATCGCCAATATCGCCTGACCTATGCAGAAAACGAACGCGGCGCGGCGCTCGAACTGCACGGCGTGCAGGCCAGCCCCGTGCTGCAGCATCACGTGATGTTCGAATTCGTGCTGACCGGGCTCGCGCAGAACATCTCTCAATGGGCCGGGCGCACGTCGCCGCCGATCAAGCTGCAGTTCGCGTGGCCGGAGCCGCCCTATTTCGCGCGTTATCGCGATCAATTGCCGCCGGTCGAATTCGGCTGCGCCGCCAACGCGCTGTGGATCGCGCGCGACGTGCTCGACTGGCCGCTGCCGCTCGCCGACGAAGTCGCGCACCGGCAGGCGCTCGTGCAGGTGGAGCGCGAGTATGCGCAGGTGCGCCAGGAGGAAGGCGATCTGGTCGAACGCGTGCGCGCGGAGCTGGCACGCGGGGCTGGCGAATATCCGGGGCCGGAGACGCTCGCCGACGCACTGCTCGTATCCACACGCACGCTGCGGCGCCGGCTCGAGGAAGCCGGTTCGAGCTATCGGCAATTGCTCGACGAAGCGCGGTTTCGCGACGCGAAGCAGTTGCTCGCCGCGTCGGATCTCGACCTGAAGACGATCGCCGAGCGGCTGCAATTCACCGACCCGGCGAATTTCACGCGCGCGTTCCGGCGCTGGGCCGGGCAGACGCCGAGTGCTTACCGGGAGGCAGCGGGAGGATTGGACGAACCGGCGTCGTCGAGATAGATCGACGCGCCGCCATCCCCCTCTTCCGCTTCGATCCGCACCTCCCCCGTCGCGGCGACGATCGCGTCGTACACGTCATCGGTCACGCACACCACCGGCACCGCGATCGCATACAGCTCGGCCGCCACGATCGCGCCGATCGAGATGATCAGGTCGCGCTCCTTCAGCACGATCGCGACCGGCCCCGTGCCGTTGCGCACGGCTTCCGCCAGCACGCTGCTGCTCGAACTCGAGCCCTTCGCGTGCGGCATCACCATCACCTTGCCGGCCAGACTCGCGCCGGCCTGAGGGTGCCCGCGATCGACGATCCTTCCCGCGCCCGAGTCGTAGCCGCCCCAGAAGCTGAGCGGCTTGTCGAGCACGAACGGGCACGCGCATGCGCTGCCCGGCACGCGCATGCGCTGCCCGGCACGAGCGTATCGCCCGTCAACACCTTGCCCGTCGCGTCAGTCATCGAATCGCACCTTTCCTTCGTACGCCGAACGCACGCATTCGCGCATGCTGCCGTACGCAACCGTCACGCCGATGTTCGCGGGCGCATACGACGCCCATTTCCCCGAATTGGTCATCACGAGCCCCGACAGTTGCTTCATCACCGGCGTGATGTACGTGCAGGTATCGACGACGATCTGGATGCCGCGCGCAGCGAATTTCTCCGCGAGGCCGGCCTCCTCCAGTTCCCACAAGATGAACCGGCTCGTGTTCACGTAGAAATCGCAGGCCGGCTTGCCGTCGAATGCATCGAGCAACGCATCGAGCGTGCGGAATTCGGCCAGCGAGAAATGCGGCGTGCCGAGCGCCACCGCGACGAGCGCATCGCCAGCCGCGCCGTGGTTCAGCGTGCGGCGAATCTCGTCGAGGTCGGCCATCGCGACATCGACCGTGCGTTGCGCCGCTTGTCCGTGCAGTGCGGCGTCGAGCGTGGGTGCTTCCGGTGTCACACCGACCGCATGGAACAGCGCAACGGCCCCGCTCGACGCGGCAGCCGCGCCCAACGCCTTGAGTTCGTCTTCCGTGGTGTCCGCCGGCAGCCCGACGATCGCCGGCACGACCGCGCCCGCGATCCTGCCGATCAGCAGCCCGAGCGCGGCGAAATAGATGTCGCGCGAGGCCAGGCGACGGAAATCCGGTGCGTTGAACACGATTCGCGCGGCGCGATTCGCTTCGACATGCAGCCCCGCATACGGCGCACGCCCGGTGATCGCCGCGGCCAGGTCGAGAAAATCGCCGTACCGGCTCGTCCGCGCGCCGAGCACCGAGTTCGCGAACACGATCGCGTTCGATTCGGCCCAGGCGATCTGCTCGCCTTTCGCGGGACGGTTCTTCAGCTGATAGGGCGCGCACGTGAAGCTCGATTCGCAGCCGAGCTGCAGATGCGCATCCATCAGGCGCTGCGCGTCGCGCTGGATCGTGCGATCGCCGTGGTACAGCTCGGGATGGATCAGGTCGAGCGACCCGACGTTCAACGTGGTCGGCACCGCGACCTTCGCGCCGGTGTCGACGAAATACTCGACGAAGTCGAGGCTGGTCTGGCCGTGGTACAGGCAGCCGTCGATATGGGCAGACGTAATGTCGATCAGGTGCGGCGCGGACATCACGTGCGCCGTGCGCGCGACGATCCGCATCGCGCGCGCGACGCCCTCGCCGAAATCCCCGCGCAGCATCGCGCTGTCGCGGTCACTCAACTGCAGCATCGGTTGCTCCTCTGACGCGTGCCGGCGGCGCCGGCCCGTGAAATCCGTCAGGGGACTCTACAACTGGGAACAAAAACTGTCCAGATCACGATCAATCCGGACAATTTAAAAACCAATTTCCACTCTCGAACGCCAATGAAGCAACCAATGGCTCGAGTTCCGCTCCAGTTTGCCGCCAGCCCGCCGTCTAGCGTTCCGCGGTCACACTGAACAGTTCGTCGCGCAGCGCCTTCGCGCGGTCGCGGCCGAACTGCGTCTCGAATTCGTCCTGTGCGGCCTGCCAGGCGACTTTCGCTTCAGCGAACGTGCGCTCACCCAGCTTCGTGAGGCTCAGCGCATGCGCGCGCGTGTCGTGCTCGGACGCGGCCGTCGCGACGAAGCCGTCGCGCTGCAGCGGCTTCAGTGCGCGCAGCAGCGTCGTGCGATCCATCACGAGCGCATCGGCGAGTTCGCTCATCAGCAGGCCGGGCTGGCGCGTCAGGTTCGCCATGATCGAGAACTGGGCGGGCGTGACGCCAACCGGGGCCAGATGGCGCTCGTACAGTTGCGTGACGAAGCGCGCCGCCTGACGCAGCGCGAGACAGTTGCACGCCTGGGCAATCGAGGTGTCGTTCATGCTTCGCAATTTATATGTGCATATGCATAAAGTCAATGTACACTCCGCCGTAACCAGGCCGGTGGCCGGCCTCGCGTCAAGGAGACGGACATGGACTACATAGACAAGCTGCGGATTTTCCGGTCGGTGGTGGAGATGCGCAGCTTCACGCGCGCCGCCGACATGCACGGCCTCGCACGACCGGTCGTATCGCGCGCGGTCGCGGATCTGGAGGCACGTTTCGGCAGCCGGCTGCTGCACCGGACCACGCGCCAGGTGTCGCTGACCGAAACGGCCGAGCGCATCTACGAGCGCTGCGCGGCCGTGCTCGACGAACTCGACTCGCTCGAAGCGGAAGCGCAGG
The DNA here is from genome assembly GCF_017104705.1 of Burkholderia sp. Se-20373. NCBI lineage: Bacteria > Pseudomonadati > Pseudomonadota > Betaproteobacteria > Burkholderiales > Burkholderiaceae > Burkholderia > Burkholderia sp. Se-20373. The sequence continues at coordinate 28,787 of NZ_JAAGPH010000010.1, forward strand.
CGCCGACGCGCGAGCCCGAAGGCCTGCTGCGGCTCGTCGCGCACACGACGGCCACGCTGAACCGGCTGGTGCCGCTGATCGCCGGCTTCAAGGCCGCGCACCCGAAAGTGCGCCTCGACGTGACGCTGACCGAGCGCCCCATCGATCTCGTCGGCGAAGGCTACGACATCGGTATCGTCGTCCCGTACATGCTGACGAACGAATCGACCGTCGTGCGGCTGATCGAGCGGATTCCGCTCGTGATCGTCGCGACACCTGCGTATCTGCGCGCTCATTCGCGCCCGGTCACGCCGGCCGATCTTGCCGACCATCCGTTCGTGCCGATGTCGCCGTCGCTGCGCCGGCCCGCGCTGTCGTTCCGCGTCGACGGCGACCTGCTGACCGTGCCGTTCCGCTTCGACATCTCGTCGAACAGCCCCGTCTTCAATCGCGAAATGGTGATGCACGACTTCGGCATCGGCGTCGTGCCGAAAACGCTCGTCCGGGCCGAACTCGCGTCGGGCGCGCTCGTGCAACTGCTCGCGGATGCCGATCTCGTCGACAAGTTCGTCGAGATCAAACTGGCTTACGCGAACCGCGCGCTGCTGCCCGCGAAGGTCAAGGCGTTCATCGACTACACGACCGCCTATTGCGACCGCGAAGGCTGGATCGTTCCGGCTGCCGCCTGACGCCGATTGGTACAGCCGTGACAACAATCTGATCGCGCCCCGCCGCTCGCTTCGGGCCGCATTGCCTCCTAACATGTGTACATGCACAAGATGACGCTCACCGATGACGATTGCTTCGCGGTCCGGCAAGCCGCCCGCCGGATCTCGCAGTTCTACGAGCGTTATCTGTCGCGGGCGGGCGTGACGCCGTCGCAGTACAGCATTCTCGCGCTGCTGCGCGACCGGCCCGGCTTGACGATGGCGACGCTGTCGACCGTGCTGGTGATCGAACGCACCGCGCTGCTGCGCGCGCTCAAGCCGCTCGTCGGCGCGGCGCTGGTGGCCGGACGGATCGAGCCGCGATGCCGCCGCCAGACGTTCGCGCTGACCGCGCACGGCGAAACGAAGATCGCCGACGCGCAGGTGCACTGGCTCGCCGCGCAGGAAGCGTTCGAGCAGCGGTTCGGGTCGACGCAGGCAGCCCGCCTGAGAGACGAATTGTTCCGGATCACGCACAACCTGCCGGAACGCTAGCCCCTTCCCCGATCGACGACATGCCGTCGATCGACTTGATAAGTGCATATACATAGGTGAATCGATGGATACGACCCAAGCCGCTGCCTCATCCCGTGAAGCAGCCACACTCGACCAGCCCGCGAAGCAACAGCGCCGCGTGCCGTGGATGCGCATCGCGGTGGGTGCCGTCGTCATCGTCGTCGCCGCCGCCGCGCTCGACTGGCTGTTCGTGCTGCGCTTTCAGGAAAGCACCGACGATGCGTATGTCGGCGGCGACGTGACGGTGCTCGCGCCGAAGGTCAACGGTTTCGTCGACAAGATCCTCGTGACCGACAACCAGCGCGTGAAGGCCGGCGACGTACTCGTGCAGCTCGATGCGCGCGACTACGACGCGAAGCTCGCGCAGGCCAGCGCCGAAGTCGACAGCGCCCGCTCCGCCGTGACCGAACTCGAGGCGAAGCAGCAACTGCAATTCGCGGTGATCGGCCAGCAGGCGGCCGAGAAGAACGCGTCGTCGGCCGAGCTGACGCGTGCCGCGTCGGACCGCGTGCGCTATCGCGAGCTCGTGAAATCCGACGCCGTATCGAACCAGATCGTCGAACGCGCGGACGCCGACTATTCGAAGGCCGGCGCCGCCGTCGACCGCAGCGACGCCGCGCTGCTCGCATCGAAGCGGCAACTCGACGTGCTCGGTGCGCAGCTCGCCGATGCGCGGGCCCGCGTGAACACCGCGCTTGCCGCGCAGCGCGTCGCCGCGCTCAACGTCGAATACACGACGATCCGCTCGCCGGTCGACGGCTACGTCGGCAACCGCACGGGCCGCGTCGGGATGCTCGCGAACGTCGGCGTGCCGTTGCTGACGGTCGTGCCGGCATCCGGGCTGTGGATCGACGCGAACTTCAAGGAAGACCAGCTGCGCAAGATGCACGCCGGCGATCGCGTCGACGTATCGCTCGATGCATCGAACACGACACTGCACGGCCGCGTCGACAGCCTCGCGCCCGCCACCGGTGCGACCTTCAGCGTGCTGCCGCCCGAGAACGCGACCGGCAACTTCACGAAGATCGTCCAGCGCGTGCCGGTGCGCGTGCATCTCGATCCGCAGCCGGGCCTCGACCACGTGCTGCGCCCCGGCCTGTCCGCGGTCGTGACCGTGCATACCGACCACGCGAACTGAGCGGGAGACGACGATGACCACCGCGTTTTCCGGCGACCCCGCGTCGCAACCCACGAAGCAGCGCGTGTTCGCGTTCGCGCTGATGTGCATCGGCTTCTTCATGGCGACGCTCGACATCCAGATCGTCGCGTCGTCGCTGCGCGACATCGGCGGCGGCCTGTCCGCCAGCCAGGACGAACTGTCGTGGGTGCAAACCGCCTACCTGATCGCCGAGATCATCGTGATCCCGATGTCGGGCTGGCTGTCGAAGGTGATGTCGACGCGCTGGCTGTTCGCCGCATCGGCGGTCGGCTTCACGATCACCAGCATGCTGTGCGGCGTCGCGTGGGACATCAACTCGATGATCCTGTTTCGCGGGCTGCAAGGTGCGCTCGGCGCCGCGATGATCCCGACCGTGTTCACCACCGCGTTCGTGCTGTTCCCCGGCAAGCAGCGGCTGATTGCGTCGACGACCATCGGCGCGCTTGCGTCGCTCGCCCCGGCGATCGGCCCCGTGATCGGCGGCTGGATCACCGATCAATGGTCGTGGCACTGGCTGTTCTACCTGAACCTCGTGCCGGGCATCGCGGTGGCCGCACTCGTGCCGCGCTACGTGCACATCGACGAACCCGACCTCAGCCTCATCAAGCGCGGCGACTATCTCGGCATCGTGCTGATGTCCGGTTTCCTCGGCTGCCTCGAATACGTGCTGGAGGAAGGCCCGCGCAAGAACTGGTTCGGCGACGACGCGATCGTGATCTGCGCGTGGATCTCCGGCATCTGCGGCTTCCTGTTCATCGTGCATGCGCTGACCGCGAAGGATCCGATCGTCGACCTGCGCGCGCTCGTCGTGCGCAACTTCGGGATCGGCAGCCTGCTGTCGTTCGTGACGGGCATCGGGATCTTCGTGACCGTGTTCCTGACGCCGCTGTTTCTGGCGCAGGTGCGCGCGTTCAGCTCGCTGCAGATCGGCATGGCGCTGCTGTCGGTCGGCGCGTTCCAGCTGATTGCGCTCTGTGCGTATGCGTTCGCCGCGCGCTACTTCAGCCTGCGCGCGCTGCTCGTGTTCGGGCTGATCTGCTTCGGGCTCGGCTGCTACCTGTACACGCCGATCACGCACGACTGGGGCTGGCGCGAGCTGCTGCTACCGCAGGCGCTGCGCGGCATCGGCCAGCAGTTCAGCGTACCGCCGATCGTGACGATGGCGCTCGGCTCGCTGCCGCAGTCGCGCCTGAAATCGGCGAGCGGCCTGTTCAACCTGATGCGCAATCTCGGCGGGGCAATCGGCATCGCGGTGAGTGCGACGATGCTCAACGACCGGCTGAACTTTCATTACCTGCGTCTCAACGAGCACGTGAGCGCCGGCCAGCCGCAGATCGCGTCGCTGCTCGATCGGCAGGCCGCGTACTGGACGTCGGTGGCCGGCAACACGCTGGACACCGCGCAAGCCGGGCTCGCAAACCTGCATCACCTGATCTATCGCGAGGCGCTGACGCTCACCTATGCGGATGCGTACTACGCGCTGTCGCTGTGCTTCGTCGTCGCGCTGCTCGCGGTCGTCTTCTCCAAACCCATTTCCCTGAACGCGCCGCCGCCGGACGCGCACTGAGGTTGAGGTCATCACCATCATGAAAAAACTTCTCGTCGCCCTCGCCGTCAGCGTACTCGCCGCAGGATGTGCGGTGCAGCCCGCGCAGCATCCGGCGCTTCAGGATTCGGTTCGGACGCTCGCGCCGGACGCATGGGACACCGATGTGCCGCGCGCAGACATCGACGCCGCCGCGTGGTGGGCGCAGTTCCACGATCCCGCGCTCGACCGGCTGATCGCCACCGTGCTCGACGGGAACCTCGATCTGCAGGCCGCCGCCGAACGCGTGAAGCAGGCGCAGGCGCTGACCGTGCAGAAGCGCGCGGTGCTGCTGCCCGAACTCGACGCGACCGCGCATGCGGCCGATGCACGGCAAAACACGCCGCCGCCGCTCGGCTATGTGCGGCAGGCCGGCGCGGGGCTCGCGCTGAGCTGGTCGCCGGATGTGTTTGGCGGTGAACGGCTCGATCTGCTTGCCGCGCAAGCGGAACTCGTCGGGCAGAAGCATGCGGAGGATGCGATGCGGCTCGCGCTCGCGGCCGATGCGGCTTCCGCGTATGTCGATCTGCGCTGGGCGCAGCAGGAACTGAAGATCCTGCAGGACAACGCGAAGATCCGGCAGCATGCGCTCGAACTCACGCGCAAGCGGCAGGCGTTCGGGCTGTCGACCGAGCTTGACGTCACGCGTGCGCAGAACCAGCTCGATGCACTCGAAGCGCGGATTCCGCCGACGCAGGCGCAGATTGCACATCAGCTCAATCTGATTGCCGTGTATTCGGGGAGGACGCCGGAATCGGTCGATCGGCTCTTGCTGGCACAGGCTGGGGAAATTCCCGCGCCGCCGGTTGGCTCGCCGGGGACGCTGCCGTCGCAGGCATTGCTGCGGCGGCCGGATGTGCTGACGGCGTATGCGCAGGTCGAGCGGCGTGCGGCACAAGTCGGTGTGGCGAAGGCTGAACGGTATCCGAAGTTTTCGTTGAACCTGACGGACGGGATTCTCGCCGCCTCTTACCTCGGGTTGCCGACGTTGACCGATAACCTGTTCAGCGCGGCGTTGAGCGCGACGAGCCCGATCTTCAATGCGGGGCGGATCACCGCCGATATCTCGCAGAGCGAAAGCCGGATGCGCGAGTCGGAACTCGGGTTACGGCAGACGATGCTGCAGGCGTTGCGGGAAGTCGAGGACGCGCGGGCGAATCTCGTCAGCTCCGATGAGGCGACGCGCAGGCTGGGTAGTGCGCTGGCGGCGTCGGACAAGGCACTTGGGTTGGCGAATCAGCTCTATAAAGGCGGCGCGACGGATTTTCTGGATGTGCTGTCCGCGCAGGAGGTGTATCTGCGGGATTCGGATTCGCTGAATCAGGTCAAGCGCGAACATGCGTTGGCGGCGGTGGCGCTTTATCGGTCGCTTGGGGGTGGGTGGAGCAGGAATGACGCGGCGGGTGGGCCGGAGGTGGAAGCGGTGGCGAAGAACTGAGCGGGATCACGGTACGGCGCCGGCTTCCACGCTTGCCGGCGCCCCGCTCGTCAGCCGCACGATCCCAGGCATTTGACCGATGACAACGCGATCAGGTAAACCGACGCCCACGCAATCCCCAGCCCTGCGATAACGGTGACGATACGCGTGACGGGTTTGTGCCAGAACCGGATCGCAGCGAACACTCCAGCAACCAGCACGAGCACGATGAGGATCGGGCCGAGCACGTTCATTGCAAATTACAGCGGCGGCCGCTTCAGCTTCACCCAGCGCTGCACCGACGGCCGCTCCCACTGCGTACGCGCATAGTCGGCGAGGCGCTGCGGCACCGGATCGTCATTCAGCACCAGACGGTTCAGCATCACGGCCAAATCGACATCGGCGATGCTCCACTCGCCGAACAGGTTCGACGCGCCCGGCGCGAGCAGCTTGTCGGCGGCCACGAACAGCTTTTGCGCGGCAGCCTGCGCCAAGCTCGACAGAGGCTCGCTCGACGGCCCGTAGAACAGCACTTCGGTCGACCGCTCCGTCCGAACCGGCATCAGGTCACTGCGCAGCCACGCCTGCACCTGCCGCGCCCGTGCGCGCTGGCGCGGCTCGACCGGATAGAGCCGCGTGCCCGGGAAAGTCTCGTCGAGATACTCGGTAATCGCCGACGATTCCGACAGCGCGAAATCATCGTGCACGAGCGTCGGCACGCGTTGCGTCAGCGACGTCGCCGCGTAGTCGGGCGCGAAATGTGCGCGGTTGCCGAGATCGACGGTCACCAGTTCGTACGGCAGCGCCTTTTCCTCGAGGGCGACGAAGACCGACATCGCGTATGGGCTCGTGTATTGCGTATCCGCGTAGAGGCGGAGATGACCGGTTTGCACTGCTGGCTCCTTGGGGGTGCGGAGGTCGGTGGCGGCTCGTTGATGCGCCGACGGCCTCCGGGTGGGTCGATGCTGGTTGTGTGACAGGTTAACAGCGGCCGGTTACTGGATGTTTGTGATTTTGTGTGTGCCGCGGTGCCGTGATCATGCGGCGTCGGGCCAGCGGTAGCCGATCACCTCGTTCAACGGGTACGCGAGTTCGCGGACTTCTTCCAGTTGGTTGCCGCCGAAGAGATACACCTGTTCGTCGTCGTGACGCAGGTAGAAACCGACATGCCCTTTCCAGCTCGCCGGGTCGTCGCGGGTCAGGATTGCAATGCAGCCATAGACCGGGCGTTCCAACGGCCTCCCCCATTCAAGCCACGAACGCGCGAGCGCCGAGCCCGTGCCGCGAATGCCGGCGTGCGTCATGCACCAGTTGACGAAGGACGAACACCAGGAAATCTTGTCGTCATAGCCGACCAGGTTCGTGTGGTTGTTGTATTCGACGATGCGCGGGTTGATGCTGCCGGGCGGATGGCGGCGGATGCCAAGTTCGGCCATCGCGACGGGCATCCATGGCGGATGCGCCGCGTCCGGTTTGCTCTCAGGGTTGAATAGGGTCACGTCGTTCTCGGGCGAGTGTGTTGTGCGGGCAATCTTCGCACGAATACGGCGACTGGCGGCACCCTGCTTCCTTGTGATTTCCTTTCGATCCGCTCGTATCATATCGGCAGCCTCCCCGACCTCCCAAACTGCCATGCGCATCACGCCCCTGCCGCCCCTTCAGTGCCTCATCGCGTTCGAAGCCGCCGTGCGGCATGCGAGCTTCACGCGCGCGGCCGCCGAGCTGCATCTGACCCAAAGCGCGATCAGCCGGCAGATCCAGCAACTCGAGGAATTCCTCGGCCGCTCGCTGTTCGTGCGCGAACATCGTTCACTGCGGCTGACGATCGCCGGCGAGCAATACGCCGCGCAGGTGCACCATCTCCTCACGCAATGCGCGGAAGCCACGCATGATGTGATGAAGCCCTATGGCGATCTCGAACTGACGATCGCATGCTCGTCAGGTGTCGCGCTGCTGTGGCTCACGCCGCGCCTGCCCGCGTTTCGCGCCGCCTATCCGGACATCAAGCTGCGGCTGATCGTGCGCGACGGGCTCGCGTCGATGTCGCCGGCGGAGTTCGACGTGGGCGTCTACTACGTGCGTCAGCAGGCGCCGGCCGAATACACCGCGCGCCGCCTGTTCGACGAGGAAGTGTTTCCCGTCTGCGCGCCCGGCTATCTGGCCGGCCGCACGCTCGACGCAGCCGATCTTGCGAACGAGACGCTACTGCGTCTCGAGGATGGCCAGCGCCAATGGATGTCGTGGTCCGAATGGTTCGACCAGAACGACATCGACCGGCAGAAGGCACGGCCCCAGGACATCACGATCAATTCGTATCCTCAGATCGTGCAGATGACCATTCTCGGCCAGGGCGTATCGCTCGGCTGGCGCTACATGATCGACGCATGCATCGAGGCCGGTCTGCTCGTGCGCGTGACGGAAGCGTCCGCGAGCCACGGTGGCGGCTACTACGTGATCTCGCCCAACGACCGCGCGCAGAACCACGCCGCACGCCTGTTCACTCGCTGGCTGTTCGAACAGGCGGAGAAGCAGATGGCGCCCTGACCCATCCGGAACGCAACGCATGCGCCCAGCGCATGCGTGCATGCAAATCTTTCGTTTCAGAAAAAAATCGCGCTGTCCTTAGCATGGGTTCACGCGGGGCAGCCGTCCCGTCTTCTGATTCCGATAGAGGAAGAGACCATGCAAGGAACGCTTTCCCCGCGCGCCGCGCCTGCCGTCGATGCGGCAGTGCAGCAGCGCCGCCGCGCCATCGTCGCGACCGTGATCGGCAACGGTCTCGAATGGTTCGATTTCACCGTCTACAGCTTCTTCGCGGTCATCATCGCGAAACTGTTCTTTCCGACCGGCAACGAACTGACATCCGTGCTGCTGACCGTCGCGACGTTCGGCGTCGGCTTCTTCATGCGGCCCGTCGGCGGCATCGTGCTCGGCATCTACGCGGACAAGGTCGGGCGCAAGGCCGCGCTGTCGCTCACCATCCTCATGATGGCCGCCGGCACCGCGCTCATCGGGCTCGCGCCGACCTACGAACAGGCCGGTATCGCCGCGCCGCTGCTGATCGTCGTCGCGCGGCTGCTGCAAGGTTTCTCGGCCGGCGGCGAGATGGGCGGCGCCACCGCATTCCTCACCGAATACGCACCGCCGGAGAAGCGCGCGTACTACTCGAGCTGGATCCAGTCGAGCATCGGCTTCGCGGTGCTGCTCGGCGCGGCGACCGGCACCTTCGTCACGACGTCGCTCGACACGCAGGCGCTGCATAGCTGGGGCTGGCGGCTGCCGTTCCTGCTCGGGATCATCGTCGGGCCCGTCGGCTACTACATCCGCAGCCATATCGACGAGACGCCCGCGTTCAGTGCCGTCGAAGCGCAGGCGAAAGAAAGCTCGCCGCTGAAGGAAGTGCTGTCCACCTACCCGCGCGAAACGTTCGCGAGCTTTTCGATGGTCATTCTGTGGACCGTCTGCACCTACGTGCTGCTGTTCTACATGCCGACGTATTCCGTGCGCACGCTGCATCTGCCGCAATCGACCGGTTTCGCGGCCGGCATGGTCGGCGGGCTGATGATCATGTGCTGCTCGCCGATCGTCGGCCGGCTCGCTGACGTGTACGGACGACGCGTGTTCCTGTCCGGATCGGCGCTGGCCATCTTCTTGCTCGCTTGGCCGATGTTCGCGTGGATCAACCATGCGCCCGGGTTCATGTCGCTGATCGTGTTCCAGGCCGTGTTCGGCGTGCTGATCGCGACCTACACGGGGCCGATCCTCGCGGCGTTCGCCGAACTGTTCCCGACCAAGGTGCTGTCGACCGGGCTGTCCGTCGCCTACAACTTCGCGGTCACGATCTTCGGCGGCTTCGCGCCGTTCCTGATCACGTGGCTCATCGCCCGCACCGGCAGCAACATGGCGCCTGCCTTCTACGTGACGCTCGCGGCGGCCGTCAGCTTCGTCGGCACGCGCTTCGTGAAGGACGCCAAGCGTGGCGCTTCCGTCAATCGATAAGGATCTCTCTCCATGACCATTACCGTGCTGCAAGGCGGCAACGTACTCGATCTCGAACGGGGCGTGCTGCTCGACCATCATCATGTCGTGATCGACGGCGACCGGATCGTCGAAGTCACCGATCGGCCGGTGGATTTTCCGAATGCGCATGTGATCGACGTGCGCGGCAAGACCGTGATGCCGGGGTTCATCGATTGCCATGTGCACGTGCTGGCTTCGAATGCGAACCTCGGCGCGAACGCGACGCAGCCGAATATTCTTGCCGCGATTCGGTCGTTGCCGATTCTCGATGCGATGTTGTCGCGTGGGTTCACCAGCGTGCGGGATGCTGGGGGCGCGGACTGGAGCTTGATGCAGGCGGTCGAAACCGGGCTGGTGTCGGGGCCGCGGATTTTTCCGTCGGGAAAGGCGTTGTCGCAGACCGGCGGCCATGGGGACTTTCGGCCGCGTGGGGATTTGCTGGAGCCCTGCTCGTGCTGTTTCAGGACGGGGGCGATTGCTCGGGTGGTGGACGGGGTCGAAGGTGTGCGGCTTGCCGTGCGTGAAGAAATTCAGAAAGGCGCGACGCAGATCAAGATCATGGCGTCTGGTGGCGTGGCTTCGCCGACCGATCCGATTGCGAACACGCAGTATTCGGAGGATGAGATTCGGGCAATCGTGGATGAGGCAGAGGCCGCGAATACTTATGTGATGGCGCATGCGTATACGGGGCGGGCGATTGCTCGGGCGGTGCGATGTGGGGTTAGGACGATCGAGCATGGGAATCTTGTGGATGAGGCGGCGGCGAAGCTGATGCACGAGCATGGCGCGTTTGTGGTGCCCACGCTTGTCACTTATGACGCGCTTGCCAAACACGGTGCGGAATTCGGGATGCCGCCGGATTCGGTGGCAAAGGTGGCTTCCGTTCAGCAGAAAGGACGCGAATCGCTTGAAATCTATGCGAACGCCGGCGTGAAGATGGGGTTCGGGTCGGATCTGCTTGGGGAAATGCACGAATTCCAGTGCGGAGAGTTCCGGATCCGGGCCGAGGTGTTGGGGAATCTGGAAGCGCTCAGGTCGGCGACGACGGTGGCGGCGGAGATCGTCAACATGCAGGGGCAGCTTGGGGTGGTTGCCGTGGGGGCGATCGCCGACCTCGTCGTGCTGGATGGGAATCCGCTTGAGGATATCGGAGTCGTAGCCGATGAAGGCGCGCGGGTCGAGTATGTGTTGCAGCGGGGGGCGCTTGTGAAGCGGCAAGCCGGTGGGCGTTGATTTGATGATTTGACGCCATTCGGCTGTTTCGGCAGGCGACGTGTCGCCTCACGGGCCTTGCGGTCGTGACAGTTGTTGAAGGTGGCTGGGGGTGTGAGTCGCGGCGTTTGCGGCAATGGCCGGGGCGGTGTCGCCCCGGCAGTCAGTCGCATTCGGGAAACGCCTGCATTCCACTCGCCAGGGCCGCATCAAGCGGCCCTAGCAGGCGTTATAGCGTCGACGGTCCACGGTCAAGATCGTGGTACGGCTGCTCTCGCAACGCCAACTGGCTGTAATCCGGCGTGATCGTGATCTGCCGGGTCGCGTAGTTGGCGTCCACGTATACGCGGTCGCCAGGCTTGAATCCGAAGATCTTGAAATCAATGTCGATCGCCTCCATCCACGGCAGATACGGCCAGCCTCGCTTGGGAAGGTCCGGGTAGTTGCGCAGGACCAGCTCAAACGTCTTTTGCATGTTGACCGGTTTGTTCTTTCTACGACGTGGCTTAGTATTGGCGTCAGCCATTTCCGACTCCTGGTTCGAGTTGGTGGTGGTCAGCGGGTCGTATGGGTTGCCGCCCATGCGGCCCGCGCTTCTTTGATGCCTTGGGTTTCCCCTTCTTTCTCCCCCTTCGCTACGTCTTGTTGGGCAAGACGACTTTCGTTCGACCATCGGTGCGAAGGGGACTGCGCTCTACTCCCGATGGCGAGAAGCAAGGCTTCAAGACCAGTGTAGTCGGGCTGGCATCTCAGAAATGGGAGATTGAGGGGGATTGGCCGTTAGGTATAGGGAGGTGCGTGCCTCTGCCAGATGCTCTAGGTCTGTGATTTGGGGGACTTGTATCCGGCGGATCGCTAAGGCTGATCGATCCCGAACCATTTCAATTGCGGGCAATACCGCGACCGCGACTTTTCTTAAACTATACGCACACGATCGCTAACGCTCGACGCGTGGATGACGAACGGCAGCTTTGCTGCCATACCCTTAAGGACTGAGCTGGAAGCCAATCGTGCGCGGTTACCGCCAATATCAATGTCAGCAATCGCTTGCGGATTCAACCCGTCGATGCAACGCATTGATGAAACCTCTCCCCGGCAACGACTCAATCTGTTGCTCGCCGCACTCTTTGATTAATTTTAACGCTAGGCACTCTTCCTTCGGTTCGAATTACCTGCCATCCGTTCCACACGACGGCGTCGAGATTCAAGCTTTGCGTCGGCAAGCACATCACCGTTTGGAACTGATTTTCCGGGGCAAGAAAGTGTCGAGAGTAGAATTCAAAAAATCCATCGAATATCAAACTGGGAACTTCATCAAGAATAAGCAGTGTCGGACAGTATTTTCCTGAGAGCCTAGCTGCGGCAGTAGCTAACTCGATGATGACTCGCTCAACTTCTCGACGACTAAGCGAGCGAAGTTCGAGCCCTGGCGCCGTCCCGTTAAGGTCACATCTGAAAGTATTAGAGCCATCCTCATTCGATTCAAAGCGAAGATTTGAAATTTCCGCGTGCTCAAACCCATTTACTTCATTGAGAAGCGATCGGACAGTTTTCTTTTTAATTTTCAACGCCCGAGCAAGCATCTCCAAATCATCACCGATTGAGAAATCAGGACACAATGGCCTGAATACATTGAACCCTATCGGCACGAAAGCGGCAGATTTTCCATCAATGGAATATTTTGTACCATTCTCGTCGCATACAAATTGTAGCTTTTGAAGCTTGGGATTAAGGAGCGAAAGCCGCACCTCAAGGGGCTCGTGAGAATAGTCTTCCCAGCGAGCAAGGCTATTTCGGTCGAAGAAGCCGGCAATCCACTCCGCAAGTGCCGTCTTACCTGTCACGTTTGGTCCGTACACAAGGTTCAACTTCGCTAGTTGCACTGTTTGCGGCGAGGCAAATAGCGGCCCACGAACAACTTCCAGTTCATGCAACCATCCAATCGGCGGATATAATCCTTCGTGTTCTAGCGATACACGAGCCTCGTGTAGCGCCTTATAGCTAAGTAAGGTTTCTGGCGAATACGCAGCACCGCCATTGTTGTCGACAGCTTTGGCATGAACACCACATAACCATATCCCATTGCTTTCGCTACTGAGTTCTGATGTTGACAAACCACCTTGCCCTCGAGGCCCCAGTGCAGAGGCGGAGTATATGTGGGCAGCATATCCAGTTTGCGATGTGGTTTCAGACCTTGGTCCCGGGCCAGCTGTTCTCCGGTTGCATCCCGGAAAGCTGCATACATGCCCCGCCCGTTGCTCGATTTTTCTCCGAACACTTGCAGAAAAATTCTCTCGTGTCATATCCTTCTCGATTTGATTTTGGCCCCAATCAAGTACGCTGCAACGCCTCGACGACAGGAAATAATAGCGCGATGCACGTGGGCTATGAGTGTTGACATAGCAACCGGACCACTTGCAACGCAGCAGACCATACACGGAATTTTCTGCAAGGGGCGATTCACGGAGCGATACAATCGGTTTCCTCACACGTGCTGCCGGAAAGCAGACATTCCACAGCTTTTAGTCAACGTCAGTTCTCTGCCGGGAGCTATCGCTCGCCACCGCCGACAATTGACTGGATGGTGGACTTCGAACAGTCCCGTTTGGGTCGTCGGTAAACTTGGGCTGCCAATGCAACCTTTTTAGGTCACGTGAGCACGCAACCCACCACAGCACCTGCCAACGCCAAGCCATACCTGCGCGTTATCTGACAAGGCGCAGTGCACAAAGCTATGCAGGACCTACGCCCATCCTTTTCGAGATACTCCGTTACCGACCGCTACAACCTCTAAACTGGGCACGAGCGCAACGGCCGCTTGTACCGCATCAGCGCCGCCGGCTCGCCCTCAGCAAAGCTGAGCGTCATGTACTTCTCGTAGTTCCATCAGTCTTTCCATCGATCCAATTAAGGCTATCGCCCTCTATGGTCCGATACCGACGACCCACACTAACCATCACAGCGCTAAGCTACGGAGCAACACGTTTTGGCAGGATCGTACGAACAAATCCTGAATGTATTATATTAGAATCGATTGCCTGCAAGTGAACAGATCCAGTCGTGTAAAACGGACATCCTCAAAAAAACCAAGAATGAAAATTGACCAATATTATCAGAGACTTAACAAGAAATCGCAGACTATTTTTACTGCGACGCTTGAGCGGCCTGAGGTACTTGCCAAGGGACACAGCGCCGCGCTTGACTTATATCGCTTGAGATCCTGTATCGACGGCGACGAAGCTTCGATGCTCGACGTTGTATGTACCCAATTTGAAACGAGTTGCTTAACCCTAACATACGGGTTGTACAGATCCGCGTTTACATCACTTCGGCTAGCACTCGAATTTGGATTGAGCGCACTGCATTTCTCAACCAACAAACTAGCATATCGTGAATGGCGCAATGGACTCACGGAGGCCGACATAAAATGGTCAACAATTAATAGTGAAGATTCCGGGGTATTTTCACAGCGATTTGCTTCGGCCTTTTTCCCCGCATTGAGCGAGCACACGGGAGATTACAGGAGACGTGCCGCACAAGTTTATCGGAGGTTATCTGAATACGTGCACGGAAATAACGCCACATGGAAGGCAACAGGCCTTGCACTTTCATACAATTCGATACTGCACGACTCGTTCCTTGCGCACCTAAATGAGGTTAGCGAAATTATCAATTTTGGCATTTGTTGCCGCTTTCTGGGTGAGCTCCCCCCCACTCAACTCGAGGAAATTGAGCCGATTTTAATACCAACATTCGCGCACATAGAACCCATTCGAACTATTTTCGGCGGCCCGAAGGATAGCAAATGAACGAATTCTATCTCAGAACAGAAAGCATTAAAGCGGACGAGATTTTTGATCTATTTGTGGCCAGCAAAGAAGATCTCAATATCATCAAAGCACTTCGTTCACCAGAGCCGTGTATTTTAGAGGGCTCCCGAGGTACCGGAAAATCATTCTTGATGCGAATCGCACAACAAGAAATTGATGCAAGTGAAAAAAATTGCGTCCCGGTTTTTCTGTCATTCAATGTCAGCTCATTAATAAATACAGACGACGCACATCAATTCTATCACTGGATGCTAGCGAAATCGCTTAGGGCCTTGTTGAATGCCTTGAAAAAAAAGGGCTTCGCAGTTTCAACATTTAGCGCGGGACTCCTGAGCAGAGATGAGATGGACGACGGGGAGACTATCGAGAGAAATCTTGAGAAACTCGTAAAGGAATTTGAGGCATCCTACAAGAGCGGCGCCTCGGTGAATATTGACGCACTACCAGATATCGAAGAAGTTAAAGAGGCAATTCAAGAAATCTGTCTCGACAATGATATTAGTCGAGTTTATTTTTTCTTCGACGAAGCCGCTCACGTCTTTCGCCCGGAGCAGCAGCGGCAATTTTTCAGCTTATTCAAGGACCTACGATCCCCCTATATTACATGCAATGCGGCCATATACCCTGGGGTAACGTATTTTGGCGACTCATTTGAGCCGATACACGATTGTTTGTACAAAGTTATTGAGCGCGACATTCGCGATCCCGGATATATTCAATATTTCAAAGAAATGGCTTTGAAGCAAGCTGACACAGCCGTGCGCGATGCCATCACCAACAATTCCGATCTTTTCTCAACACTAGCCTTTTCCGGTGGCGGAAATCCTCGAATGATATTAAAAACAATTCAGGATTTGCCAAAATTCAATAGTTCGAACGTGGATCAGATGCTAAAGGATTTCTATCGAACGAAAATATGGTCGGAACATACTGCGTTAGGGGAAAAATATAAAGGCCACAAAAGTCTTATCGACTGGGGACGGGATTTTCTGGAACGGACGGTTATTCCGACACTTCAATCGTACAACGATACGCGCAAACAAAAGCGTAGCGAAGAGTCCAGCATCTATTTCTGGATTCACAAGGATGCCCCCGAAACGGTAAAGGAGGCCTTGCGCCTATTGACGTACACTGGGGTCATTCGAAAAACAGACGCAAGCATTCGTGCGACTCGTTCAGAATTAGGTGCGCGGTATGAAGTAAAATACGGATGCCTACTGTCGCTCTTTGCCAATCCACATAGTGAGTCAAAGGATTTCTACCAGACATTATCGGTTAAGAAATATGTCGAATTCGGAAAGAGTCACTCGGCTTACTCGTCGATATCAGAGCTATCGTCGGCCATTGAGGACGATGAAAAATTCGTTACCTCAGTCCAAGCGATGATGCATCGTCCGATTTCCGTCTTGTCCATGCTGAGCAGATGGCAGATAGAAAAATTGCAGCAAGCAAAAATCCATTCCGTGGAGGATTTGTATAGAAAAACGGAAGCCGATCTCATTGAGAGTATCTATGGAGTGGGTCCTGCACGTGCCCGAGTAATAAAGAATGCGGTTGCCGCCGAATTGCTCGAATATCTATCAGGCTAGAACGAAAATAGGTCTTCATCGAAGGGCTTTACGCCAACACCTTTATTCGTCTGTGGGCACGGTGGATTTGCCTGGCAGCTTCCGTTAGACAATGGACGTCTGCTGCGGAGACCCGTTCACCGTGCCTCAGTCTTTCGCAAGTAGCGCTTAGTCGCGCCATTCGGCCAGCGCTCCGGTAGCTCTCATGAATCAGGACGGACGGCCCGGTCGATACCTCCTACGCAATCTAAGGATGCCACTGTGTGCGGGACACGGGCGACCCGCCAATACCCATTGACGCCTCGAAACCAGACGACCACCTGAACATCATTAGATGCCATTTCGAGCCTGCATGAACCTGTCCTTCAGGACGCGATGTGCTTCTGCATGAAAACGCTTAACGGATCGTCCGTGTAGTCACCAAACGGTCCCCGCCGCTGATATCCGGCAGATGCATACAAAGCCAGCGCGTCATGTTGATGGGGGCCAGTCTCAAGCCTGATCACCTTGCAACCCGAGTCGATTGCCCGTGACTCAAGCATAGTCATCAGCTTCCTCGCGACTCCCTTCCCGCGGCCTCGCGGGCTGATATACATGCGCTTCAATTCGCCGAATTCGGGGTTGAGGACGATCGCCCCGCACCCGATTGCCTTACCCTCGCTGTCCCGCGCAACGGCGAACAGCACATTGGATTGATTCAGTAACGCGATATCCAGAGCGTGCCGGCTCTCAGGTGGGTACAGGGTGTCCTGGTACGCATCCAGATCGGCGATGAGGGCGATCACGTCGGGTTGATCGGGAGGCTCGAAAGCGATAGTCATGGCAGACAAAGCTATGCAAAAAGGGAAATTGAAGTACCCGGCGAAGTAGCAGCACTCGACATCGATGACGCTCGGGTCTTTAGCCTCCGATTGTCAGCGATGCTTCCGGTACTGTCGAACCTCTCAAAAATGCGGGCAAATCCGATCACCTCGTGATATCGCCCGACTCTACGGCCATCAAGACAATTGCATCCTATTGAACAACCGCGTCGACCATCGCTTGCGCTTCGGACACAAACCGTGAATAGCGCCTCTGTTTGGGCAATTGCTGCGCGTAACAAGCTGGCCGCTGTTCCTCCGCCAAGTGCCCCGCACTGCAAGCGACAACCGTCGGCAACGTCGCATCCCGCCACAGAAGATAAACCCGCGCCCCCTGCCTGACCGACACCATCAACGTATTCGGCCCGTCCGGCATCCCGTCCTGGCTGTCACCCAACAGCAACGCCTTCACCACCGCATCAGCCGGTTTCCGCTTCACCGGCACTTCGGCAAACCGAAACTCTGCAGCGTCGCCGCCGAGCACGTCGGTGTAAAACGTCTCGTTATCGAAAATCGCGGCGACATCATCTGCCGACTTGATCCCCGCATCTGCCGTCGCCACCCAAGCCTTCAAAAGCGGAACCGTCGTCGCAACGAGATTCACCTTCCCGTCATTCGACTTCAAGAGCAGTCCATCCGGCCCGGGCGTCATCCCGTTGTCGATGTAGAGGGTCTCCACGGTACTCCCCGCCTTCGCGGAAAAGCCTCTCGCCCTGACCGCCCCGACAAGCTTAACCAGCCGCGCATTCACCTCGGCCGTGTATTTCTTGTCCAGATCCGCCTGATCTTCCATCCGCGCCGCTGTAATCGTGTCGACGGCTTTCTTCCGAAAGGCGAGATAAGAATCAGTAGGCGACGCAATCACCTTCGCCCCCACCGCAGCCGCCACCGCGACGAGCACCGCCGCCCCCACCCCGATCTTCCACTTGGAAATGCGTTTCATTTTTATAGACGTCACTGAATCCCGCGCAAACATGCAAAAACGGCTGCCGTAACCCCACGGCAGCCGTCCCTCAGAAACGCCTTATTCTAAATCGCGAATCAGACTTTACTCATCCACCTTGAAAGCCGACACCAGTCGGGTCAATTCCGCCGCCTGCTGCCTCAAGCTCGCCGCGGCCGCCGCGCTTTCTTCCACCAGCGCCGCATTCTGCTGCGTCATCTGATCGAGCGACTGCACCGCATCGCCAATCTGATCGATACCGGCACTCTGCTCCAGGCTCGCCTCGGCGATCTCGCTCATCATCGCGCTTACGCCTTGAACCTGCGAGACAACGTCGCGCATCACCTTCCCGGCCTCACTCACCAGCCGCGACCCGGTATTCACCGTCCCCGCGCTATGCTCGATCAGCGTCTTGATCTCCTTCGCCGCCTGCGCGCTGCGTTGCGCCAGATTCCGCACCTCAGAAGCCACCACCGCAAACCCACGCCCCTGCTCCCCGGCCCGCGCCGCTTCCACGGCCGCATTCAACGCCAGAATATTCGTCTGAAACGAGATACTGTCGATCATTACGATAATCTCGGAGATCCGCTGCGACGCGTCGCTGATCTCCTGCATCGTGGTCACGACTTCACCCACCACCTGCCCGCCGCGCGCCGCCGTATCGGCAGCACCGTTGATCATCTTCGCGGCCGTTGTCGCCGTCTCGGTGTTGTTCCGCACCACGGCCGTGATCTCTTCCATCGACGAAGCCGTGCGCTCCAGGTTGCTCGACTGCCCTTCGGTGCGTTCACTGAGGTCCGCATTCCCGGTAGCAATCTGCGCCGACCCGGTCGCAATCGACGAGGAAGCCGCGCGAATGCTGTGCACCAGCGTCGACAGCGACGACACGAACCGGTTGAACGCATCCGACAACTGCCCGATCTCGTCCTGGCTCTCGACCGTCATCCGGCGGGTGAGGTCACCCTGACCGCTGGCGATTTCCGACAGCAGCGTCGCCGCGCGGCGGATCGGCGCGGCAATCGCACGGCCCACCAGCCAGATCACGAGCAGCGCGACACCCAGCCCCACCACCGCCGCAACCAGCGCCGCGCTACGAATCGCACGCGTCACCGGCCCGAGCAGCTCAGCCTGCGGCACCTCGACAACCACATACGCATTCAACTCCGGAATAAACGACGTCGCGATGAAACGCGCGCCGCCATCACCGTTGTAGCTCAGGTACGCATACGGCTGCCCAGCCAACAGCGTCGCCGACGCATCCCCCGGCAACCCCTGCTGATCCTTCATGAAATGCTTGCCATCAATCAGCGACGAATCGCGATGCATCATGATCGCGCCGTCAGGACGCACGAGATACGCGAACCCCGTCTCACCAATCCGGTACGCTGCAATGCCCTTCGCGAGCGCATCGACGGACAAGCTCATGCTGGCCGCACCAATCGGCACACCATCAAGCTCGACACGGCTGTTGATGAACATCATGTAACCGCCGACCGTCACCTCGCGGTCCATGTTCACGTCGAACGCCTTTCCGGACGACAGGAAGCCGGTCAGCCACTGATCCTTGTCGGTCACTTTCCGCTGCAGGCCGGATTCGTTGTAGTAGTTGCCGCTCTTCACGGACACCCACTGCACCGACGCCGCCTTCTGCTCGTCCTTCACGTTCTTCGCGAGCTGGATCCAGTTGCGCGTGCCGGCGTCGGGTTCGCCGTCGGCTTCCCATTGCAGCAGGAACGCATCGCGCGCGAGAATCCGCGACGCGGCAATCGGCCCGGCCATCTGCCGCTGCACGTCGGCGCGGATGCCGTTGACGGCCGTCGGCAGCTCTTCGCGCACGACGCGATCGCGCACCGCGTTGCCGATCAGACGGAGGCTGAGTCCGCTCGAAATCGCGACGAACACGAGCAGGCAACTCGTCATGCTGAGAATCAGCTTGTTCTGTATGGAAAGCTTGCGCCAGAAATGCATGGGGAACCCTCGATAACCGCTCGGTCTGAGCCAGATTGGGTTATCGGCATGCACGCGCAGAACCGCATCGCTGATCTCACATGCTCATCATGCGAGATTCGTTATGTCGTTGTCAGGCGGGCATATGCGCCCGCTTATAGATGCGCGAACAACGAAAATTCAGCGGCAATCAGTATGCAACGAAGATCGTGACACGCCGGTTGCGCGCTCGCGCGGCCGCATCGTCCCCCGCGACGAGCGGCTGCGTGTCGGCCCGCCCGATCGCCGCGAGCCGGTGCGGGGCGACGCCGCGCTCCGTCAGGTAGCGCACGACGCTCCCCGCGCGCGCCGACGACAGCTCCCAGTTCGATTCGTATTTCGCGTTCGCGATCGGCACGCTGTCGGTATGCCCTTCGACGAGAATCTCGCCGGTCGCGTGATCGCTGAGTGCCTGCGCGATCTGGTTCAGCACCGGCGACGAATCGGGCAGCAGCCGCGCATCGCCGACGTTGAACAGGATCTTCGCGTCGATGCCGATCTCGACACCATGCGGCGCTTTCACGAGCGAGATCCGGCCGTTCGACTTCAACGAATCGAGCAACGCAAGCCACGGCGGTGCGTGCTCTGGCGTCACGGTAACGGTAGCAGCAGCGGATGCACTCACCGCGCTTTCCGCATGCCGCGCAAGCGTCTGGTACCGCGCATCGAGCGCGTTGTATTTCGCGAGCTGGAGCACGTACAACGCGAGAAACAGCACCATCAGCGTCGTGATGAGATCCGCGTACGAAATCAGCCAGCGGCCGGATTGCGCGCCTTCGAGTTCGTCGTCGTCGCGATCGGCGGCGGAGGCACCGTCAGTTCGAGCAGTCATGCGATTGGCATTCCGGGTTCGTCGTATGACACACGCGCATCACGCGAGCGATTCGGCCGCGCGCCCGCGCACGTCACCGGTCAGGCGCGTCTCGATCGTATGCGGCGATTCCTTGCGCGAAATCGCCAGCAAGCCGTCGAGATACAGCTTGCGAAACCGCAGCTCGCTGTCGATCTGCGCGCGCAGCTTGCCGTAAAGCGGCAGGAACACGAGGTTCGCGAATGCCAGCCCGTACAGCGTCGCAATGAACGCGACCGCGATGCCCGGCCCGAGCTGTGCCGGTTCGAGAATGTGGCTCGTCACCTGCACGAGGCCGAGCACCGAGCCGAGAATGCCGAACGTCGGCGCATAGCCGCCCGCCTGCTGCCACACGCGCGCAGCAGCGAGGCGGCTGCGTTCGTAGGCATCGAGTTCGCGCTGCAACGCGTCCTCGAGCACGGCGGTCGATACACCGTTCGCCAGCAGTTCGAGCCCGCGGCGCGCGAACGGATGGATGCCGCTCACGTCCATCGATTCGAACGCGAGCAGCCCGTCGAGCTTCGCGCGGTCGCCCCATTCGAGCAGATCGGACAGGTTCTTGCGATCGACTTCGCGTGCCCGCACGAACGCGAGCCGCAGTTGCTTCACCGCGTCGAAGAAGCGCGCCCACGTGTTCTGGATCATCACCGCGCCGAGCGTGCCGCCGAGCACGATCACGAGCGCCTCGAACTGGAACAGCATCGAGAAATGCCCGCCCTCCAGCGCGAAACCGAACACGATCGCCGCACCGCCCAACAGCACACCGGCCAGGGTCAACAGGTCCATGCGCGTCTCCTCGTCATGCGTCCGATGCCGATGCGACAGGCGCCGTGCCCACCGCCGGCGCCTTCGCCGCGCGCACGGCATCCAGCACGCGTTGCTCGATATCCTCGATCTCGACCGGATCGAGCTTGAGCTCGCGACGCATCACCCACGACACCTCGTTGCGCCGCGCCTCGGTCATCACGGAGAACAGCTTGTCCGCCACCGCGCGATCGTCGAGATTCGCGATCAGCTTCGCGAGATCGTATGTATCGAACGCGCTGATGACGTCGAACAGCGTGCGCTGGTCGATCGACACAAGATCCTCCAGCGCACGCACCTCTCCGCGACGCGCGTTGCGTCGCGAGAAGTACGTCACGCCCTTCTGTTCGACGTAACTGAGCACCTTGGATTTACGGAACGCGAACAACTCGTCAGCAATCTCGCCGTTCGACAGCTTGTTGAGCAGCATCGTCTTCTCGACACCGATCAGCGCTTCGAGGTCGGCCAGCTCGATGAGCTCGAGTTCGCTGTTGATCGACAGGTCGAGATCGTGATCGGCGACCTGCTGCGCGCGATCGATCACGCGCGCGGCGTCGAACGTGACGACCTGGCGCGCATCCGACGACGCCGCATAGTCGACCGCCCCGCCCGCATGGTCCGCCTGCGCCGCTTCGATCGTGACGAGATTGAGCTTCTCCATGCGTCGCAGCATCGCGAGCACGTGCGGCCGCGAGTGGCCGGCAATCGCGCGGCATTTGCGAATCACGTCGGCGAGCGGCACCGAGGTTTCGGCCGCGTGAGCCTGCATCGGCCGGCGCGCCCAGGTATCGCCGCCATCGCGCGCTTCGGCGCCCGCCATCAACGACAGCACATGCGCATACGACAGCACGCCCGGCATGAAGTCGGCATGGGTGTAGGTGGCGAGCTGGTCGTCCTTGCGCTTCACGCGGCGGATCATCGTTCGCACGATGTGACGCAGCAGCGCCGACACGCGCTCGATTTCGTCGTCGAGCATGCCGGCCGGCACGACCGTCAGCTGACAGAATGAAAGCGCCTTCGCGGTATGCGCACGCGGCTCGGCTGCGAGCAGCGCCGATTCACCGAAGAACTCGCCGCGGCCGAGTGTCGCGACGACGACGCGCTTGTCGTCGCATCGCGTGGACAGCTCGACCTTGCCGTCGGTGATCAAGAAGATGACGGGCTCACCCGCAAAGCCCTCGGAGTAAATGATTTCCCCGGGCGCCGCTGTACGCGTCCACGATTGCTGACGATTCACGTCGATTCCCCTGCTGCGCTGATTTTTTCGGACTGCGCGTCGCACGTCGAAAGCATGTGATCGCGAGTCATCCCCGTGACTCGTTTACGTCAGCGTGCTCAACATCCTTTAGGGAATTCGTCCTCGTTTCGAACCGAAATCAAGGTAAAACGTTTGCGAGTCGCGCAGCCACAGCGGAAAGTTCATTTCGATGCCTGCGCGTGTAGTGCAATTGAAAGCGCCGAGCGATTCCGCGCGTCAGAACTCCATGTCGAGTTCGTCGATGTCTTCGTGCTCCGCCTTCGCCGCATCGATCCACTCCGCGACGAACGGATGCGCGAGCACCTGCATGCAGTACTCGGCGATATCGGGCTCGAGCTTCACGTCGTAGGTCAGGAAGCGCGTGACGACCGGCGCATACATCGCGTCGGCAATGCCGATCTCCGCGCCGAACAGCCAGGGGCCGCCGTACGCGGCCAGGCACTCGCGCCAGATCGTCACGATCCGCTCGATGTCGTGCTGCGCCCGCGACCAGATGCGGAAGCCGGGGAAATGCGCGCGCAGGTTCATCGGCAACGCGGAGCGCAACGCGCTGAAGCCGGAATGCATCTCGCCGCAGATCGACCGGCAATGCGCGCGGGCTCGGCGGTCTTCAGGCAGCAGCCGCGCCTGCGGCCGGATTTCGTTCAGGTATTCGGCGATCGCGAGCGTGTCCCACACCGTGTTGCCGTCGTGGGTGAGGCACGGCACGAGAATCGACGGCGACAGCAACAGCAGCTCCGCGCGCGACGCCGCGTCGATCGGCACGCTGACCGTCTCGAACACGAGCCCGCTCAGCTTCGCGAGCAGCCAGCCGCGCATCGACCACGACGAGTAATTGCGGCTGCTGATGGTCAGCGTCGTCTGTCCTCCGGTGACTTCCATGTCGCTCCCCTGTTCAAGACCGTTCGTGCCCCTGCACCGAAAACGGACGCCGCGTGGCGTCACCCGCACCATGCCGGTGCCGCGCATTCGCCGGACTGGCGCAGCGCCGCACCCTGTCGCGTCACGTGCCGCACGACAGGCCGGCCGGGCAACGCATCGCGTGCGGCTGCCGTGTGTCGCGTGCCGCCTGCGTCGCCGCGTTCCCGAACCGCGTGCAACGCGCGTGCCAGCCGCAGGCTGGCACATCGCTTGCCTCGTTCCATGCAACGCGGCACAACGAGCGACAGCCATGAATCTGCTTGCCTATCCGTTCTATCAATGGTCTGCGGAATGCACGCGCCCAGCGCGCGCCTGGGCCGCCGCCGCACGCGCGACGATGTCGCTGTGGCCGCCCGCCACCGCGACGCCGACCGGCCGCATGCTCGACGCGCTGTGCGAACTGCTCGAATGCTGCGCGTTCTCGCATCGGCGTCCGCCGTTCGGCATCGCGTCGATCGTCGTCGACGGTGAAACGGTGCCGATCGTCGAGGAAGCCGCCGCGGGCACGCCGTTCGGCACGCTGCTGCATTTCCGCAAGGCGCGGCCGGTGGCGCGCCAGCCGCGTGTGCTGATCGTAGCTCCCATGTCCGGGCATTTCGCGACGCTGCTGCGCGGCACCGTGCAGACGATGCTCGCCGACCACGATGTGTACATCACCGATTGGCACAACCCGCGCGACATCCCGCTGACGGCCGGACGGTTCGGCTTCGACGAATACGTCGCGCACGTGATCGACTTCATCCACCAGATCGGCCCGGATGCGCACGTACTCGCGATCTGCCAGCCGACCGTCGCCGCGCTCGCGGCAGTCGCGTTGATGGCTGCCGGCGGCGATCCGGCGCAGCCCGCGAGCCTGACGCTGATGGCGGGCCCGATCGATTGCCGCGTGAATCCGACGAAGGTCAACGCGCTCGCGACGAGCCAGCCGATCGAATGGTTCGCGCGCAACCTGATCAGCGTCGTGCCGGCGGGCTTCGTCGGGGCGCAGCGCTGCGTGTATCCGGGCTTCGTGCAGGTCGGCGCGTTCATGTCGATGAATCCCGATCGCCATGCGGCGTCGTTCGCCGATCTGTATTACGAACGCGCGAAGGGCGACCCGGCAAAAGCCGACACGCTGCGGCACTTCTACGACGAATACTTCGCGACCGCCGATCTCACCGCGGAGTTCTATCTGGAAACGGTCGAGAAGGTGTTCCAGCAATACGCACTCGCGCGCGGCGAGCTGACGGTCGGCGACCGGCTCGTCGAACCGGCGGCGATTCATCGCACCGCGCTGTTGACGATCGAAGGCGAGAAGGACGATATCTGCGCGGTCGGCCAGACGGTGGCCGCGCAGGAGCTGTGCTCGGGGTTGCCGCCGTACCTGAAAACGCACCACGTACAGACGGGCGCAGGCCATTACGGCGTGTTCAACGGCAGCCGCTGGGAAACGCAGATCTATCCGATCGTGCGCGCGACGATCCACGACAACGAGCCATACGATCGCACGGCCGATGCAGACGGTAACCCGGACGGCACGCACTACGTGACGTTGCGCGCGCTGCTCGACGCCCGCACGGCCGCGCACGATGCAGCGACCGGCACGCAATCTCAGCTCGCCCACTGAAGCCGGACGGCGCTGAAAATGAAACGCCCCGCCGGGGGTGGCGGGGCGTGAGGTGCGGCAGCGTGCCGACGACGCGCGAGGGAGCGGCTCGCGCGTCAGCCCGCGTTACGAACAGGCCTTGCCGTGCGACGCGTGGTAACCCTTCGCCTTCGCGTCGGCTTCCGACATGTAGCTGCCGTGCTTCGTCTTGCCGTAGTACTTGTCGGTCGAGCAGTGGTAGACCTTCGTGCTGTCGTTCGCCCACACCTTGCCCGCGCCGCCGCCCGGCGCTGCCGCCGCGGTCGTTGCTGCCGCGCTCTTCGCCGGCGCGGTGCCCGATGCAGGAGCTGCTGCGGAGGCTGCCATGGCCGGCGCCGCGGCCGGTGCGCTCGCGGCTGCCGCCGACGATGCGCCGTACCAGGTCTTCACCCCCTTGTGGCCGGCGCACGCACCCTTCTTCGATGCGCCCGAGTAGAACGAGCCGTCCTTGCACAGACCGGTCGTGCCGGCCGGCGCGCTGGCCGGAACCTGCGCGAATGCACCGATCGACAACCCCATGCCGGCGACCAGCGCGGCGATCAACATCGTCTTTTTCATAGTCCTCTCCTGATTTGCCTGAATGAAGCCTGCGTTCCCGGTAGTCCCGGGAAAGTCGCGGTTACCGCACCCAGCGGCACACGCGATGGTGGTGATGATCGACATGACACACACGGTGCGAATGCGCTTCGGCCAGTGCCGGAGCAAGAACGGCACATGCCACTGCGGTGGCCGTCAGGATCTTCGCGATGCGCTTCATGAAACTCTCCCGGGTAACTCAACCGGTGATCCGGCTGGTACCTCCTTAACGCCGGACGTCGACTCGCCGTGCACCGCGTGCACGCGCAATTGACGATCTTTGACATCGCGGCGCCGTCAACGCATCGAAGCTGACGAATGTCTTTCTTTTCTTTCCGGATCTTCAGCTTCGCGACCTTTCGGAATTCGAAAGAATGTGAATCGGGAAACGCGGATCGCACGGAAACCTCGGTGGAACGCGCAAGAAAAAACCGCCACGAAGGCGGTTTGTCACAAACAGGCGTACGGACGACGCACGCGAAAGCACGGCGGCAGCTACGCCCCCGCCTCGCCCCACGGCGTCGGCGACGGTACCGCGCATGGCCCCTCGACATCGATCGACGTGAAATCGGCGGGCCCGACGATCTCCAGGTACTCCATGTCCGGCGAGTAGTCGAACAGGTAGTGAACGATCCCCGGCGCCTGGTGCACGCAGTCGCCGGCCGCCACCAGCGTTTCCTGGTCGCCGTACATGAAGCGCGCCCAGCCCTTCAGCATGATCACGATATGGAACTCGGCCTCGTGACGGTGCCAGCCGGTGCCCGCCTCCGGTGCATGATTCGCCCTGACGAGTTGCGCGACGACCTTGCCGTTCGTCGCAGCCGCGATGCCGAGATCGCGATACAGGAAGAAGTCGCGCAGGCCTTCGCCGCGATACGCGGTGTCCTGCGGCTTCACATGGGAAAAGGCGGTGGTGATCGGTGTGCTCATCGCGGTGCTCCTTCATTGAAAGGATCCCGCGTGACAAGCATTTAGCGTTCCAGTATGCGACGTCGCGGATGATGCGCGACGTCGCCCGCCCACTTACTTCAACCGCCCCGACAGAAACTGCCCGAGCCGTTCGCTCTTCGGATTCACGAGAATCTCCTGCGGATCCCCTTCCTCCTCGATCTTTCCCTGATGCAGGAAGATCACGTGATTCGACACGTTGCGCGCGAAACCCATCTCGTGCGTGACGACGACCATCGTGCGGCCTTCCTCCGCGAGCTTCTGCATCACCTTCAGCACTTCGCCGACAAGCTCCGGGTCGAGCGCCGACGTCGGCTCGTCGAACAGCATCACTTCCGGCTCCATCGCAAGCGCGCGCGCAATCGCCACGCGCTGCTGCTGGCCGCCCGACAGGTGCGACGGATACATGCCCTCGACGCGCGGCGCGAGGCCGACCTTCTCCAGGTACTTGCGCGCCCGCGCGATCGCTTCGTCCTTGCCGACCCCGAGCACGGCCATCGGCGCTTCGATGATGTTCTCGAGCACCGTCATGTGGGCCCACAGGTTGAAGTGCTGGAACACCATCGACAGCTTCGTGCGCATCCGCTGCAGCTGCTTCTGGTCGGCCACGCGCAGCGAGCCGTTGCGGTCGCGGGTGGTCTGGATCGGCTCGCTGCCGATCGTGATCTGCCCCGAGCACGGCTGCTCGAGGAAGTTGATGCAGCGCAGGAACGTGCTCTTGCCGGAGCCGCTCGAGCCGATGATGCTGATCACGTCGCCGGCCTTCGCCTTCATCGACACGCCCTTCAACACCTCGTTGTCGCCGAACTTCTTGTGCAGGTTGTCAACGGTAAGCTTGTACATGCTGGGTCCTTCCTTGCGAATCTTGCGAATGCGTTAATGGCCGCGCGGCGAGAGGTACGCGAGCCAGCGCGTCTCGAGCTTGCGGAACGCCCAGATGAGCGTGAACACGACGGCGGCATACAGCACGGCCGCGATGCCGTAGGCCTGGAACGACATGTAGGTCGCCGAATTGACGTCGCGCGTGACCTTCAGGATGTCGGGCACGGTCGCGGTGAACGCGAGGGTCGTCGCGTGCAGCATCAGGATCACCTCGTTGCTGTAGCTCGGCAGCGAGCGGCGCAGCGCGGAAGGCAGGATGATCCGCGTGTAGAGCTTGAAGCGCGACATCCCGTAGGCCATGCCGGCCTCGATCTCGCCGGCCGACGTCGCCTTGATCGCGCCCGCGAAGATCTCGGTGGCATACGCGCATTCGTTCAGCACGAACGCGAGCAGCGTGCAGTTCATCGCGTTGCGGAAGAACGTATCGAGCAGCACGTGGTTGTGCACGACCTGCAGGCTGTAGATACCCGTGTAGCACATCAGCAGCTGCACGTAGAGCGGCGTGCCGCGGAACACGTACGTATAGAGCCACACCGGGCCGGAGATCCAGCGGTTCGACGACGCGCGCGCGATCGCGAGCGGCACGGCGAGCGCGAAGCCCAGCGCGATCGACACCACCAGCAGCCACAGCGTGATCGCTAGGCCGCTGAAGCGGTAGCCGTCGGAGTAGAGATAGCTTTGCCAGTACTGGCTGACGAGTTCGATCACAGTGCGAGCCTCCGGACACCGACGGAATAACGCTTCTCGAGGTGATGCAGCACGACGTTGGAGACCGTCGTGATCGCGAGGTAGATCGCGCCTGCAGCCAGCGTGAAGAAGAAGAAATCGAGCGTGCTCTTGCCCGCGTCCTGCGAGGCCTTCACCACATCGGCGAGGCCGATGATCGACACGAGCGCGGTCGCCTTCACGAGCACCTGCCAGTTGTTGCCGATGCCGGGCAGCGCGAAGCGCATCATCTGCGGGAACAGGATGCGGCGGAACACGCGCCAGCCGCTCATTCCGTACGCGAAGCCCGCTTCGAGCTGGCCGCGCGGCACCGCGAGGAACGCGCCGCGGAACGTCTCGGTGAAATACGCACCGTAGATGAAGCCGAGCGTGATGACGCCGGCCACGAACGGGTCGATGTCGATCTGGTCCCAGCCGAGCATGTCGGTGACGTTGTTCAGCAGGATCTGGATCCCGTAGAACAGCAGCAGCATCAGCACGAGGTCCGGCACCGCGCGGATCAGCGTCGTGTAGAAGGTGCCGATCGACTTGAGCACGCGGTTCGTCGACAGTTTGGCGCTCGCGCCGATGAGGCCCAGCACGAGCGACGCCGCGAGCGACAGCACCGCGAGCTTCACGGTTTCCACCGTGCCGGCCCACAACAGCGGGCCAAATCCTTGGAAGATCATAGGAGGGATCCAGAACGATGTGGCTGGATTGTCAATAGCCATTACCCAGGCATCAAACGATATCTGCGCACTACCTGATGCAACCTGCTCATCAAGTCGGACGCATCGCGCGAAGCGGGTTGCACCCGCGACAGACGCGGCGCGCACCGCAACCGATGCGCGCCGCGTGGCGGATCAGCCGCCGTAGACGTCGAACGCGAAGTACTTCTTCTCGAGCTTCTTGTACGTGCCGTCCTTGATGATGTCGGCGATCGCGTGGTCGATCTTCGCCTTCAGGTCGGCGTCGTCCTTGCGCAGCCCGATGCCGGCGCCGTTGCCGAGCGTCTTCGGATCGTCGATGTCCTTGCCCGCGAATGCGAAGTTCGCGCCGCGCGGCGTCTTCAGGAAGCCGATGTCGGCCTGCACCGCGTCCTGCAGCGCCGCGTCGAGGCGGCCCGACATCAGGTCCTGGTACACGCCGTCCTGGTTCTGGTAAGGCACGACCTGCACGCCCTTCGGCGCCCAGTACGCCTTCGCGTAGGTTTCCTGGATGGTGCCCTGCTCGACGCCCACCGACTTGCCCTTCAGCGATTCGGCCGTCGGCTGCACGTTCGTGCCCTTCTTCGCGACGAGGCGCGTCGGTGTGTTGAACAGCTTGTCGGAGAACGCGATCTGCTCGGCACGCGCCGGCGTCATCGACATCGACGACAGCACGCCGTCGAACTTCTTCGCCTTCAGCGCGGGAATCATCCCGTCGAAGTCGTTCTCGATCCACACGCATTTCGCCTTCAGGCGGGCGCAGATCTCGTTGCCGAGATCGACGTCGAAGCCGACGACCTTGCCGCTTGCGTCCTTCGATTCGAACGGCGGATAGCTGGCGTCGACGCCGAACCGGATCGTCGACCAATCCTTGGCGTGGGCACCGACCGCGATGCAGGCAAGGGCAATACTGAGCGCGAGTTTCTTCATGGCGTTCCTGTCAGAGGCGAACTGGGCCGGGTTCCGTCGGGCAGCGCCGCCGTGAACCCTTCCAACCCGGAGGCCGCCCCTTTCGGCGACACCCCAAGTTGTACATACAACTTTGCCTTTTCAGAAGGTGCGCCAGCAATCCGTGTTTATCTCTAATTGTCGGCTCAATAGGATCGTGGGTTGCAAATTTCCTTATATTTCAATTAATTGCGAATTACATCGAGCTAAACAACCGCTTTCTCCGCGCGCTGGCGCACGGCCGGGAGCGGGATTTCAGTTGTCTAGACCTGTCGGCGCCGCGTTGCGCGGCCCGTCCGCCATGCCGACCGTTTCCAGACCGACCAGCCGGTAGCCGAACTGCAGCTCCGTCAGCAGATGCCGCGGGCGCGCCGGCACCGGCTCGAGCTTCTGCCGCAGGTTCGTCATGTACACGCGCACGTAGTGCGCGCGGTCCGCGTCGTGGATGCCCCAGACCTCCGCCAGCAATTGCCGCGCGGCGATCACACCGCCGCGCGCACGAATCAATGCGGCGAGCAGCCGGAATTCGAGGCGCGTCAGGTGCACGGGCGCGCCACCGCGCGCCACTTCGTGCTTGCCGAGATCGACGGTCACGTCGCCGAACCGCACGATCGACGACGACTGCCCGTCAGCCGACACGAACGCCGCGCGCCGCAACTGCGCGCGTGCCCGTGCGAGCAGTTCGGGCACGCCGAACGGCTTCGGCAGGTAATCGTCCGCGCCCGCATCGAGCGCCGCGACCTTCTCCACTTCCTGCTGCCGCGCCGACAGCACGATCACCGGCACCGTCGACCATTCGCGCAACTCGCGGATGAAGGTCTTGCCGTCGTCGTCCGGCAGCCCGAGGTCGACGATCACGAGATCGGGCTTGCTGCTCGACGCATACATCCGCGCCTCGCGGGCCGTCGACGCCTCGCAGGTGTCGAGCCCTTCCTGTTCCAGCGCCATCCGCACGAAACGGCGGATGTCCGCTTCGTCCTCGACGATAAGTACGCGCGATCTGATCATGTCCGGCTCTCGTGTTCGATATCGGGCGGCGCGCCCAGTGGCAGGCGAATCTCGAATCGCGCGCCGTGCGGCTCGAGCGGCACCGCGCGGATCGACCCGCCGTGCGCGTTGACGATGCTGCGGCACAGCGCGAGCCCGAGCCCCACGCCGCTGATCGACGATTCCTTGCGTTCGCGCTCGAACGGCTCGAACAGCGGCTCGGTGTTGCGCGCGATGAAGCCGGGGCCGTCGTCCTCGACGAACACGTACAGCGTTTCGCCGAACACGCGCGCCCGCACCGCCACGGCCGCGTCCGTGCCCGCATACTTCGCCGCGTTGTCGAGCAGGTTCATCAGCACGCGCTCGATCAGCAGCGCATCGACGTCGATCAGCGGCAGGTCGGCCGGCAAGTCGGTGCTCACGTCGCGGCCGGCCAGCACGCCGGCCGAATGCGCGAGCGCGCTGCCGACGATCTCGTCGAGCATGTGCCATTCGCGATTCAGCCGCACGCCCTCGCTCTGCATGCGCGCGAGATCGAGCAGGTTCACGACGAGCCCGTGCAGCGCCTCGGCCTGGTTGCGGATGCCGTGCGCGAGCGCGGCCGGCTGCCCGTCGGCCAGCCGCTCGGGCCGCTCCAGCGTCTCGGCGAGCCCGCGGATCGCGGTCAGCGGCGTCTTCAGGTCGTGCGATACCGCGGCGAGCAGCGCGTTGCGCAGCCGCTCGCCTTCGATGCGGACCAGCGTGTGCTGCGCGACACCGACGTAGTGCACGCGTTCGAGCGCCATCGCGATCGACGAGCACAATGCGTCGATCAGGCGGCGATCGTCGAGGTCGGTGGGCACCGGCTGCGCGTCGCCGAACAGCACGAGCACGCCGCGCACGCGCATCGGCGCCTTCAGCGGCAGGTACTGCGCGGCCGCGCGCTCGAACGGCGGCAGCCCGCACCCGGCGCCGCGCGCATGCTCGTAGACCCAACTGGCGATCGGTGCTTCGACGAACCGGGCGTGCTGCGCCGGCATCAGGTGATCATCCGCATCCGGCAGCACGAGCGCGACGCGCACGCCGAGCAGCGGCGCGATCGTGCCGGCGCAGATCGATGCGATCTGCTCGGTCTCGATCGCCGCCGACAGGTCATGCGCGACCCGAGCCAGTGCCGCCGAGCGCTTCTCGTTCGCGCGTGCGGCGCGCGCCTCCGCACGCAGTCGCGCCGCGAGCTGGCCGATCGCGAGCGCGACGGCCAGCATCAGCGCGAACGTGAACACGTATTGCGTATCGGACACCGCGAACGACAGCCTCGGCTCGACGAAGAAGAAGTCGAAGCAGCCGACGCACACGAACGCGGCCCACGCGCCGGCGAGCCGGCCGAGCCGCAGCGCGATCAGCACGACGGCCATCAGGAACAGCATCACGACGTTCGACAGGTCGAACACGCGCAGCAGCGCGCTGGCTGCAAGTGTCACCAGCGCGCACACGAGCGTGGCGAGCAGCAGCGGCACCGCGTACTGCGACATCCACACGTGCGTGCGCGGTCGCGCTTCGCGCACGGCCAGCGTCGGCTGCGTGTCGGGCCCGGCGCCCGCGATGCGGTCGGCCAGCGTCGCGCCTACACGCAGCACGCCGCGCCAGCGGTCGCGGCGCACGCGGCTCCCACTGCGGCGGGCGGCGGTGTCCCGCGGCCCCGTTACCCGTCGATTCGCTTCGCTCACGTTCACATTCACATCCATGATCGCTTCCGGCAATTGAAACGCCGAACGGCCCCGCGCACGCCATGAAGGCGTGAGCGGGGCCGCGACGGCGCGTTCGGTCAGATAAACGGCGTCAACAACATGTCGATCAGCTTGATGCCGATGAACGGCGCGATGATGCCGCCCACGCCGTAGATCAGCAGGTTGCGCCCCAGCAACTTCTCGGCCGGCTCCGCGCGATACTTCACGCCTCTCAGCGCGAGCGGGATCAACGCGACGATGATCAGCGCATTGAAGATCACCGCCGACAGGATTGCCGACGTCGGGCTGTGCAGCGCCATCACGTTCAGCGCGCCGAGCGCCGGATACGTCGCGACGAACGCGGCCGGGATGATCGCGAAATACTTCGCGAGATCGTTGGCGACGCTGAACGTGGTCAGCGCGCCGCGCGTCATGATCATCTGCTTGCCGACCTCGACCACCTGCATCAGCTTGGTCGGGTTGCTGTCGAGGTCGACCATGTTGGCCGCTTCCTTCGCCGCCTGCGTGCCGCTGTGCATCGCGACGGCCACGTCGGCCTGCGCGAGCGCGGGCGCGTCGTTGGTGCCGTCACCCGTCATCGCGACGAGATGGCCCTTCGCCTGATGCTCGCGGATCAGCCGCAGCTTGTCCTCGGGCGTCGCCTCGGCGAGGTAATCATCCACGCCGGCCTCCGCCGCGATCGCGGCCGCGGTGAGCCGGTTGTCGCCGGTGATCATCACGGTCTTCACACCGACCTTGCGCAGCTCGGCGAAGCGCGCGGCGATCCCGTGCTTGACGATGTCCTTCAGCTCGATCGCACCGAGCACGCGCGAGCCGTCGGCCACGACGAGCGGCGTGCCGCCGCGTCGCGCGATGTCGTTGACGGCCGTCTCGACCGCTTGAGGAAACACACCGCCGAGCGCATCGACGTGCGCGCGGACCGCCGACGCCGCGCCCTTGCGCACCTGACGCTCGCCGATGTCGAGGCCGCTCATCCGCGTGCGTGCGCTGAACGGCACGGTGATGCTGCCGGCGGTCGCGGCCACGTCCAGCGAGAAACGCTGCTTCGCGAGCGCGACGATCGAGCGCCCTTCCGGCGTCTCGTCGGCGAGCGACGACAGTTGCGCGGCCTCGGCCAGCGCACGCTCGTCCACGCCCGGCGCCGGCCGGAACTGCACGGCCTCGCGGTTGCCGAGCGTGATCGTGCCGGTCTTGTCGAGCAGCAGCACGTCGACGTCGCCAGCCGCCTCGATCGCACGGCCCGACGTCGCGAGCACGTTCGCACGCATCATGCGGCTCATCCCGGCGATGCCGATCGCCGACAACAGCGCGCCGATCGTCGTCGGGATCAGGCACACGAGCAGCGCGATCAGCACGGTCAGGCTCACCGCCGTGCCCGACGCGTTCAGCAGCACGCTGAACTGCGAGAATGGCAGCAGCGTCACGCACACGAGCAGGAAGATGATCGTCAGCGCGACGAGCAGGATCGTCAGTGCAACCTCGTTCGGCGTCTTGCCGCGCTTCGCGCCTTCGACCATCGCGATCATCCGGTCGAGGAACGCTTCGCCCGGTTGCGCGGTGATCTTCACGATGATCCAGTCGGACAGCACGCGCGTGCCGCCCGTCACCGACGAGAAATCGCCGCCCGACTCGCGGATCACCGGCGCGGATTCGCCGGTGATCGCCGATTCGTCGACCGACGCGACGCCGTCGATCACTTCGCCGTCGGCGGGAATCGTGTCGCCGGCTTCGACGAGCACGATGCTGCCGGCCGCGAGCTCGTCGCTCGGCACGCGATGGCTGGTGCTGCCGAATTGCTTCGGCTCGTCGAGCACCTTCGCGTACACGCGCTTGCGCGCCGCGCGCAGCGCATCGGCCTGCGCCTTGCCGCGCCCTTCGGCCAGCGCCTCGGCCGCGTTCGCGAACAGCACGGTGAACCACAGCCAGCACGCGACCGCGAGGATGAAGCCGGCCGGCGCGTCGCCCGTGCCGGCCAGCGCCTGCAGCCACAGCACGGTCGTGACGATGCTGCCGAGATACACGACGAACATCACGGGATTCTTCAACTGCACGCGCGGCGCGAGCTTGCGGAACGCCTCGCGCAGCACGGCCGTCCAGCGCATCGGCGGCACGCCGCCGGCCGGCATCGCCACTGGATGGATCGGGGTTTCGATATGGGACATGAGTGACTCCGTGGTTCCTGCTATTGCTTCGCGCCGGCCGCCTGGCCGAATGCGCGGTCCAGCGCGAGGTTCAGGTCGAGCACGCGCACGCGCGGTTCGCCAAGCACGCCGAGCTGGCGCGGCAACGCGATCCGGTCGACCAGCGCCGTGACCTGCGCGGCTTCGACGCCGCGCGCCTGCGCAACCCGCGCCGCCTGCAGACGCGCATTCGCGACCGAGATCTCGGGATCGAGCCCCGACGCCGATGCGGTCACCGCATCCGCCGGCACCGGCGTGCCGGCGGCGAGTGCGTTCTCCTGCCGGTAAGCACGCACACGCTGTGCGATATCCGCGAGCAGCTTCTTGCTCGTCGCGCCCTGGTTGCTGGCACCGCTGCCGGCCGCGTTGTACGGCTGGTCGACCGTCTTCGACGGATCGGCCGGATCGGTGCCGACCGTCGCACTCGGCCGCCCGTGGAAGTAGCCGGCACGCGTGAACTGCTGCCCGATCACCGCCGAGCCGACCGTCGTGCCGTGCTGCCGCACGAGACTGCCGCGTGCCTGCGACGGGAACAGCACGTTCGCGACGCCCGTGGTGAGCAGCGGATACGCGATGCCCGTGACGAGCATGAACAGCGCCGACGACGCGATCACGGGCCGCACGAGGCCGCGCGTCGCCGCGCCGAACGAAGAACCGGGTGCCGGCGCGGCGGCGGCCGCTGCCTGGCGATTGCCTTGCATCATGATGTTTTCCTCAGAACAGTTGGCCGCCCGACATCATCAGGTGCTCGACGATCGGGCCGAGCGCGAGCGCCGGCAGGAACGTGAGGCCACCGACGACCAGGATCACGAAAACCAGTAGGCCGGCGAACAGGCCCGTCGACGTCGACAGCGTGCCCGCGCTTTCCGGCACGCTCTTCTTCGCGGCGAGGCTGCCCGCGACCGCGAGCATCGGCAGCAGCGTCAGGTAGCGGCCGATCAGCATCGCGAAGCCGATCGTCGTGTTGAAGAACGGCGTGTTCGCATTGAGGCCCGCGAACGCGGAGCCGTTGTTGGCCGTGCCCGACGTGTACGCGTACAACACTTCGCTGAAGCCGTGCGGGCCGAGGTTCGCGAGGCTGTCCAGCGTCGAGTGCAGCACCGCCGCCACCGCGGTGAAACCGAGGATGCTGAACGGATGCGCGAGCACCGCGAGCATCACGAGCTTCATCTCGCGCGCCTCGATCTTCTTGCCGAGGAATTCCGGCGTGCGCCCGATCATCATCCCGACCAGGAACACCGTGAGGATCGCGAACGTGAACAGGTTGATCAGCCCGACGCCGTCGCCGCCGAACACGTTGTTCAGCATCATCTGCGCGATCGGCACGAGCCCGCCGAGCGGCGTCAGCGAGTCATGCATCGCATCGACCGACCCGGTGGTCGCGGCCGTCGTGACGGTGGCGAACAGGCTCGTTTGCGCGATGCCGAAGCGCATCTCCTTGCCTTCCATGTTGCCGCCCGGCTGCGTGGCGCTCGGCTGCGGGTCGACGCCGAGGCCGGTCACGAGCGGGTTGCCGTGCTGCTCGGCCGAATAGATCACGGCCAGGAAGCCGACGAACATCACGACGAACGCACCGAGAATCACCCAGCCCTGGCGGCGCCGGCCGATCATCGTGCCGAGCGTGTAGGTCAGCGCGGACGGAATCAGCAGCATCGACAGCATGTGCAGTGTGTTGGTGAGCGGCGTCGGGTTCTCGAACGGATGCGCGGCGTTCATGCTGAAGAAGCCGCCGCCGTTCGTGCCGATGTGCTTGATCGACTCGAGGCTGGCCACGGGCCCCATCAGGATCTGCTGGCGTGCGCCTTCGAGCGTGGTCGCCCATGCGTCGGACGCGAGCGTCTGCGGCATGCCCTGCCACACGTACACGAGCGCCATCACAAAGCTGAGCGGCAGCAGCACGCGATAGGTCACGCGCGTGAAATCGACCCAGTAGTTGCCGAGGTCGGCCGCGCTCTTGCGGCTCAGCCCGCGGATGAAACCGCCCGCGGCCGCGACGCCGGTCGCCGCGCTGACCACCATCAGGAAGGTAATGACGGCCATCTGCGAGAAGTTCGACAGGCTGCTTTCGCCTGCGTACGCCTGCCAGTTCGTGTTCGTGATGAACGACGCGGCGGTGTTGAACGCGAGGTCGGGGCTTTGCGACGCGCGCTGCAGCGCGTCGAACGGCAGCGTGTCCTGGATGCGCAGCAGCAGGTAGCCGAGCAGCATCATCCCGGCATTGCTGAGCAGCAGCACCATCCCGTAGCGCTGCCACGACATCGCTTCGTCGGGATTCACGCCGAGCAGCGCATAGGTCCGGCGTTCGACCCACGCGTGGCGCGGGCTCAGAAAGGCGTGCGCGAGCCATTTCCCGACGACGGGCACCAGCGCCAGCATGATCGCGAGAACGATCGCGAATTGAATGAGATTGTTGAACATGTCGACGCTCGCTCAGATCCGGTCAAGGCCGGTGATGAAACCGGCCGTCAAGGCAAAGAACGCGAGCGTGAACAAGATGAAAAGCAGATCGCTCATGACATTCACCGATATTTTCGAATTCCTGTTGAATCGTGCCGATCAATACCGCTCGGGTTTGATCAACGCATGAAACAGATAGATAAAGAGCGCGAGCGACAGCGCGCCGGTGATCCACAACATGGCTTTCCCCTTTTTTCTATGCGCGGCAACGCCACGCGATCGTCGGCGCATCGGGCCTTGCCGTGTCTGCGCAGGCCCGTGTGACGCCCCCATGCTCATCTGGCGAATGGGATGCGACAGTGTAGAAATCCGCGTATCAAAGCGGTGTTCAATTTCTTTACGCGGAGTAAAAAAGCTGTAAAGACGAAAGCCGGCGGTGATGGCGTTTTT
Organism: Burkholderia sp. Se-20373; assembly: GCF_017104705.1. Taxonomy (NCBI): domain Bacteria; kingdom Pseudomonadati; phylum Pseudomonadota; class Betaproteobacteria; order Burkholderiales; family Burkholderiaceae; genus Burkholderia; species Burkholderia sp. Se-20373. The sequence continues at coordinate 66,533 of NZ_JAAGPH010000010.1, forward strand.
ATGCGTTCTTTTCAGGGCCGATACGAGTCTATACACCGTATCTTCACCGCGATTCCTAGAATGGGCGACATGTCCAAGACGAGATCTCCGCGGTGCGGAGCACGATGCGACCCGGGGATGCCAGCATGAAACCGACCAGAACCGAAACCGCCGCCTCACGCGACCTGCCGCCCGTTCGTTCGCGGCGCCGGTGCTCTGCCGACGAGTTCGTGCTGCTGTCGATCCGCGTCGAATCGGACAACCTCGCCGTCGTGCGGCGTCTGCTGCACCAGGCGGTCGGCACCGCGCTCAATGTCTACACGGCCGCAATCGACAACCGCACCGGGCGCGCGTGCATCGAGCTCGAAGTCGCGCGGTCGCAGGCGTCGCCCGCCATCCTGTCGATTCTCCGCCTGTTCCCGGCCGCTGAATTCGGCACGATCCGCCTGCTGCAGCACTAGCCGCCTCCATTGCGGCCGCGCGTGACACGCGTCACGCGCCCGCTCCCCTTTCATCGATTCGAACGCGCGTTGCCGACGCGAACGCGTGCGGTTCGTCTTCCTCACGAGCCGCGCACGCTCGCCGCCGGCATGCGCGCCGAATCGTCGTTCCCGTCGCTACGGGCCTTTCCAGGAAGCACTCACAATGAAAAAAGCAGTCGCCGGTACCCTCTCCCTCGCATTCCTCAGTGCCGCCGCGCATGCGCAAAACAGCGTCACGCTCTACGGGATGCTCGATGCGGGTATCGTCTATACGAACAACCAGTCAGGCAAAAGCGCGTGGCAGCAAGGCAGCGGCCTGCTGTCGAATACGGTCTTCGGTCTGAGCGGCAACGAGGATCTCGGCGGCGGCCTGCATGCGCTGTTCCGCCTCGAAAACGGCTTCAACCTGAACAACGGCACGCAGTCCTACAAGAACACGATGTTCGGCCGCCGCGCGTACGTCGGCCTGCAGAGCGACCCGTACGGCGCGCTGACGCTCGGCCGCCAATACGATGCCGTGGTCGATTATCTCGGCCCGCTCGCGATGGCGAACAACGGCGACGGCAACAACCTCGCGTCGCATCCGTTCGACAACGACAACCTCGACGATTCGTTCTACATCGACAACGCGGTGAAATACACGAGCCCGACGCTCGCCGGCTGGCAGTTCGGCGGCCTGTACGGGTTCAGCAACGCGGCCGGCGGCTTCGCGAACAACCGCGCGTACAGCGCGGGCGTGTCGTATGCGAACGGGCCGGTCAGCCTCGGCGCCGCGTACCTGCAGCTCAACCGCGGCGGGCTGACGGCCGGCGGTGCGCTGTCGACCAACGACGGGCCGAACTTCCCGGCCGTGCGCCAGCGCGTGATGGGCGCGGGCGGCAGCTACGCGTTCGACCGGCTGACGGTCGGCGCGCTGTGGACGCATTCGATGTTCGACGAAACGGCCGCGTCGTCGCTGCCCGGCGCGCTGAACGCGCTGCGCTTCGACAACTTCGAGGTCAACGCGCGCTATGCGCTGACGCCGGCCGTCTCGTTCGCGGGCGCCTATACGTTCACCAACGGCCGCTACGACGACGCAACCGGCAGCCATCGGCCGAAATGGCATCAGGTCGCGCTGATGGCCGACTACGCGCTGAGCAAGCGCACCGACGTGTACGCGGAAACCGTCTACCAGCACCAGTTCGGCGTGCCGGCCGGCGCGACGCTCGGGTTCGCGAACGTCACGGGGCTCGCGCCTTCGTCGAACAATACGCAGGTGGTCGGGACGGTCGGCATCCGGCATCGGTTCTGACCGCACGCCAGCCGCCAGCGGCCGGCCGCTCTGTGCAATCCCGCATGGACGCCGGCCGGCCGAACAGGGATCATTCGGGGAATCCGGGCCCGCGCGCCTGCGAAACCGGTACACTCGGCGCCGGGCGCGCGCCGGATCGGCATTCGGCGGCGGCCCGCTGCCGACTCTGGAATCGTGATCCCATGACCACACCGATCTATCAGGAAATCAAGGACTTCATCCTCGCGCGCATTCATGCCGGCGAATGGGCGGAAGGCGACCAGGTGCCGTCGGAGAACGAGCTCGCGCGCGAATTCAACGTCGCGCGGATGACCGTCAACCGCGCGCTGCGCGAGCTGACGGCCGAACAGGTGCTCACGCGCACGCGCGGCTCCGGCACGTACGTCGCGTCGCCGAAGTACGAATCGACGCTCGTCGCGATCCGCAGCATCTCGGACGAAGTCGCCGCGCGCGGCCACGGCTATCGCGCGCAGGTGCTGCAGGTAGGCGCGGCCGTCGCCGATGCGAAGCTCGCCGACGAGCTGCAGATCGACACGGGCAGCCCGATCTTCCATTCGCGCGTGCTGCACTTCGAGAACGACACGCCCGTGCAGCTCGAGGAACGCTGGGTCAATCCGGCCTGCGCGCCCGAGTATGCGCTGCAGGACTTCACGACGACGACGCCGAACCAGTACCTGACACGCGTCGCGCCGCTGCAGCGCGTCGAATACCGGATCGAGGCCGCGATGCCGGACACCGAAACGCGCCGCCACCTGACGATGGACGACCGCGAGCCGTGCCTGTTGCTGCATCGGCGCACGTGGTCGCAGGGGATGGTCGCGTCGGTCGCGAATCTGTGGCACCCGGGCAGCCGTTACCGGTTCACCGGGCATTTCTGAGCTGAGGTGGATGCCCGGGCTTACCGCGCACCGGGCTGCCCCCACCGCTCGATCGCACCGACGGCCCGCTTCAAGCCTTCCTCCTGTGCGACGCGCGCGCCGAGTTCAATCGCCCGCGCTTTCGTTTCGTCCCGTTCGGCGAATGCGATGGCCCGCGCCAGTGCGGCAGCGTCCATGTGCCGCCCCGCGACCGGCGCATCCGCGACGCCGAGTCGCTGCAGCCGGTTCGCCCAGAAGAACTGATCGCCCGCGAACGGCACGACGACCGACGGAATGCCGGCCCGCGCCGCCGAATGCGTGGTGCCCGATCCGCCGTGATGGATTGCCATCGATACCTGCGGGAACAGCCGGTCATGCGGCGTATCGCCGATCACGTGAACGTTCTTCGGCAGCATCGACGCGTCGATACCGCTCCACCCCGGATAGAACAACGCGCGCCGGCCGGCGAGCGCACGCGTCAGTGCCTCGATCATCGCTGTGCGATCGAAGCCGGCCATGCTGCCAAAACCGATGTACACGGGGCGATCGCCCGCTTCGAGAAATGCCGCGAGTTCGGACGATGGCGCCCAGGCATGCGCATCGATCCGCCACTGGCCGCATGCCTGCACATTCGACGGCCAGTCGTCCGGCCCGGACAGCAGCGCCGGCGACACGCCGTACAGCATCGGATGATCGGTCCACACATGCTTGCGCGGCGGCAACCCGCACACGCTCGAGCGCGCCGCATTCGTCGCCTTCCTGAATGCCTGCCACAACAGCGCGTTCACGAACCGGTGGCTCGCGCGATTCAGCCAGCGCGGCAGCTTCCCCGGCGGCAGGAACGGCGACGCGAATGCCGCGGTGGGCGTGATCGGAATCATGCCGGTGCCGATCGCCGGCACGCCGCGATACTCGGCGACCGACAAGCCGACGAACGATGCGAGCCCCGACACGAGGATCGCGTCGCGGCCTTCCGACGCATCCGCGATTTCGCGCATCCACGCAGCCGTGTTCGCATTGGCAATCGCCGCGAGCGCCTTCGACGTGTCGTTGAAACCGCCGCGCCCGCGCACCGCATCGGCCAACGCACCATCCGGCGCAATCGCCCGTCGGATATCGCCGGACAACGACGCCGACGGCACGCCGAGCGCGGCGGCCGACCCGAGCGTCGCCGCATCGGCCAGCAGCCGGACATCGTGGCCGGCATCGATCAGCGCACGGCCGAGCGCCGCGAGCGGGCGCGTGTCGCCTTCGGTGCCGTAGGTGGCGATGACGAGCTTCATGCGTGACTCCTCGTGCGCGGCGGCAATGGGTGGATTCAGAAAAGTGCACGTCGTATACTAATGCAACTCGTGCACTTTCAGTCAATCCCCCGCCATGACGACTCCGACCGACGATCCGGGCCGCCGCGCACGCAAGCGCATCCAGATGCTCGCGCATCTCGCCGCCACCGGTGCACGCCTGTTCGACGCGCACGGCTATGAAGCCGTCACGATGGAACAGATCGCCGCGCAGGCCGACGTCGCGAAGCGCACGCTGTACAACCACTTTGCAACGAAGGAAGCCGTGCTCGCGCACTGGCTGGAGGGTGAACTCGCACGCGATCTCGCGCATCTGCAGCGCGACGTCGCGCGGCGCAAGACCTTCGCGTCACGCATCGGCTGCGTGCTCGATGCGTCGGCTGCCTGGTGCGAGCAGCATCCCGCGTACCTGCTCGCGTATTTGCGCCATCGCTTCCTGAGCATCGGCGCGGTCGAACCGGCAAGTAGTGGAGAGAACGGCAGCGATATCGCGCTCGTGTGGCAGCAACTGATCGCGGCCGGGCAGCAATCCGGCGAACTGAACGGCACGCTGCGGGCCGACCAGCTCGCGACGTGGTTCCATCACCTGTATCTCGCGGCGATGCTGCGCTGGCTGACCGTGCCGGGGCTGTCGCTGAAACGGGAGTTCCAGGCGGTCGCGAAGCTGTTCGTCGAAGGTGCTCAAGCGAAAGGCTGAGCGGCGCCGGTCAGCGTTGGCCGGTGCCAGTCGGGCGCTCGCCGGGCGCAAGGAGCGAGCGCCACTGAGGCGGCCGGCGCCGCGCATCCGGCGAATACGGTGCGATGAAGGCATCGCGCGGCGCAGCGGCATTTTTACGACGGCCGCACGCATCGCATGCCAAATTTCCCGTGCAGCAGTATGCTGATGTCGTACGGCCGCGCGCGACGCTTCGGGTAATCCCTTCGTTTGCACGTCGTCGCGCCGCCGTCGCGACCGCAATCATGCGTTGCAAGGAGGGATTCGTGATGGCAACCACGCATCAGCATTTCCACCTCGAACTACGGCACGCCACCGCGCCGACCTATTTCATCAGCTACCTGTTTCCCGCCTTGCTGTTCGTATACGAACTGCTGCGCGTCGGCCAATGGATCCGCGATCACGGGATGCAATTCGCCGCGTTCAAGCAGATGGGTTACGAGTATCTGCTGATGCTGCTGTTCGTCGGGCTGCAGATCGTCGTCGAGGCGATCTTCCTGCTCGGCGCCGCGATGCGTCGCGACAATCGCGACTTCGAGCACCGGCTGCCGAACGTGATCCTGGGGATCGGCTGCTCGATCGCCGTGCTCGCGGTCGACCTCGCGATCCAGCTCGCGTTCTGATGGCCGGCGGGCACCTGCCCGCCGGTGGCAACGGCGCTCAGGCGAGCGCGTCGCGCAGGAACGTCGTCACGGCGGCCAGCACGTCGCTGGTTCGCTCGCGATGCGGCATGTGCCCGCACCGGCCGAGCAACAGATACGACGACGGCCCCGCGACGCGTGCGGCGATCCGCTTCGGATGCACGTCGGAGCCATATTCGTCGTCTTCGCCGTGAATCGCGAGCGTCGCGCATTGCACGCGCGGCAAGTCGTCGTCGAGATTCCAGTCGCGAAACGCCGGCGACAGCCACGTGTCGACCCACGCGCGCAGCACGCATTCGGCCTTGTCGCCGTGATAGCGCGCAAGCCGGTCGAGCTGACCCGGTTCGTCGAACTGCTGCCCCGCGTCGCGGATGCCGGCCAGCGTGCGATCCTCGACGAACGCCTGCGCGGCGATCGTCACGAGCGCGCGGCAACGATCCGGATACGCGGCCGCACACCCGACCGCCATCCCGCCGCCCACGCTGTGCCCGAGCGCGACGAACGCATCGACGCCCAGTTGTTCGAGCAGTGCCGCGAACGCGTGATCGGCCTCGTCGCGCACGAACGTCGTGCCGAGTTGTCCCGGATGCCGATCGGAACGGCCGAAGCCGAGGCGGTCGTAGGCGATCACGTCGCGCTGCGTGGCGCGCGCGAGCTGCGCGGGGAAGTCGCGCCACAGGTCGACGCAGCCCAGCGAATCGTGCAGCAGCACGATCGGTGCGGCCGGCTCAGGTGCGGCCGGCGTAGGCGCGGCCGGCTCACGGGCGTCTGCATTCGACGCCCCCGCTGCCTGTTGCGCCGAGCCACCGCGCCAACGCTTCGCAAAGAGACGCCCTTGCGGCGTCTCGACGCTTGTCTCCTCGATCGGGATATCGGTCATGTGTGTGTCGTCTGCATGAAAGCGGCCGCTCCTCGGCGGCCGTACCGGATCCTGCGATGGTGGCCCGCGCCCGCGCACAGCGTCAAGCAAGCCCCCACCGTCCGCGCGTTCATTCGGGATGCGGCGGCAGATACTCCATCTGCGCCTCGTCATACAGCCGGTAGATCAGCGCCTGCATCGCGCGGAGATCCTCCGATTCGTCGAGCATCCGCATGCTCATGATGATCGGCGACACGAGGTTCGGGTCGTCGAGCGGCTTGTAGCTGATGTCGTCGCGCTTCAGCCCGTACACGCTGTGCGGCACGACCGACACGCCCTCGCCCATCGCGACGAGGCCGAGCGCGATCTGCAGTTCGCGCGTCTCGTAGATCTTGCGCGGCTGCAACGCGCGATCGTGAAACGCCGCGAGCACCTGGTCCGCATAGCTCGGGCGCGGCGCCTTCGGAAAGATGATCAGCGTGTCGTTCACGAGATCGTGCAGCGACAGCACCGGCTTCGCGCTGTCGAGCGGATGGCCGACCGGCAGCGCGACGATCATCCGCTCCTCGCGCAGCACGACGCGCCGCACGCTCGGATCCTCGTGGCGGATGCGCCCGAACCCGACGTCGATGCGCCCTTCCTTCAGCGCCTTGATCTGGTCCATCGTCGACATCTCGTGCAGGCTCAGCTCGACGGCCGGGTATTCGCTGCGAAAGCGCCGGATGATTTTCGGCAGCATCCCGTACAGCGTCGAACCGACGAAGCCGACCGACATGCTGCGCTCGATCTTGCCGACCCGCTTCGTCATCGATTCGAGCTCGGTCGTCTGCGCGAGCAGTTGCACCGCGTGCGAATAGAAGAAGCGGCCCGCGTCGGTCAGCTTCAGCGGCCGCGCGTTGCGCTCGAACAGCGGCACGCCGAGCGCTTCCTCGAGCTGCTGGATCTGCCGGCTCAGCGGCGGCTGCGCGATATGCAGCCGTTCGGCCGCCCGCGTGAAATTCCGCTCTTCGGCGACCGCGACGAAGTAACGGAGGTGTCTCAACTCCATGTTCGAATCCTCCCGGGCAGGCGACGGATGTTGATTCGGCACCGCGCACGGCGCGGGCGCCGGCCGTCCACACCAGCCCTGCCGGTCGCCTGCTTCCCGATCCCGTCACGATACCTCAGCCGGCACCGCTCCCGGCGCGAGCCGCATGGCGCGCGCAGCGGCGGCGGGCGCCGCGCAAAGCAAAACGGGAAGCCGCAACGCTTCCCGTTCGTTCACCGATACCGCGCCGCGGCACCGTGTAGGCCGAGCATCACACCTCGGTCGCGTAGAGCGCGTCGCGCTGCGCGTCGCTCAGCGAGTCGAGCGGCACGTCCGGCAATTGGTAGCAGATCATCGTGCCGTACAGCTCCGCGAGGCAATTGCTGCCGGCGTCGAGCGCGTAGCCGTCCTCGCCGTCCGGCGCCGGCGGGTACACTTCGCGCCACGCGTTGATCGCGGCTTCGAGTCGCACGATGGAAACGGGTCCGGCCTTCCGCTCGGCGGGTGATGCGCTCATGGATTCCTCTGGGTTGCGCGCTCCGCGGGCCGGATCGGCCCGAATGGAACGATGAAAACGCCGGGCATCGCGCCGGCCGCCGCCTGTCGCGCGCGCCGGATGCCGATCCGCGCGGCGCGCCTCGCGCCGGCCGGGCCGTGGCCCGGTAGGGTCGGGCAATATAACCGGCTTTGACCCCGTGCAGGCAAAAGCCGGGCAAAAAAAACGGGAAGCGCGAGGCTTCCCGTTGCGTCGTACGTCACGCGGCCAGGTGCCGCGCCCGCGTCAACCCGCGGTTTCGCGGTTCGCCACCGGCTGCCGCTGCGCGCCACGGCTCGCGGCGATCCACGGCGCAATTTCCATGTCTTCGTAGCGCACGAAGCGGCTCTTCTTCAGGAACCGGAAGCCGAGCCACACGACCAGGAACAGCGGAATGCCGACGTAGGTCGCGGCCACGCCGGCCCAGTCGATCCGGTTCGCGAGGAACGCCTGATAGTCCTGCCCGAGCGCGATCACGAGGCACAGCACGAACGCGAACAGCGGGCCGAACGGGAACCACTTTGACTGGTACGGCAGCTGGTCGAGCGCGTAGCCCTGCTTCACGTAGCCCTTGCGGAACCGGTAGTGGCTGACCGCGATGCCGAGCCACGCGATGAAGCCGGTCATCCCCGACGTGTTCAACAGCCACAGGTACACGGTCTTGTCGCCGTACAGCGACGTGAAGAAGCACAACGCGCCGACGGCCGTCGTCGCGTACAGCGCGTTGCGCGGCACGCCGCCACGCGACAGCTTCGCGAAGATCTTCGGCGCACGGCCTTCGGTCGCGAGGTTGTAGAGCATCCGCGTCGACGCGTACATGCCCGAGTTGCCGGCCGACAGCACGGCCGTCAGGATCACCGCGTTCATCACGCCGGCCGCGAACGCGAGGCCCGCGTGGCGGAACACGAGCGTGAACGGGCTCACGCCGATATCGGTCACGTCCGTCTTCAGCAGGTTCGGGTCGGTATAGGGAATCAGCACACCGATCACGAAGATCGCGAACACGTAGAACAGCAGGATCCGCCAGAACACCTGGCGCACCGCGCGCGGGATCGTCGTGCGCGGGTTTTCCGATTCGCCGGCCGCGACGCCGATCAGCTCGGTGCCCTGGAACGAAAAGCCGGCGATCATCGCGACACCCATCAGCGCCGGCAGGCCGCCCGCGAACGGTGCGTCGCCGATCGTCAGGTTGCCCCAGCCGTTGCTCGGCGCGCCCTTCAGAATGCCGAAGATCATCAGCAGGCCGACGCCGATGAACGCGACCACGGTGACGACCTTGATCAGCGCGAACCAGTATTCGGCTTCGCCGAAGCCGCGCACGGTCAGCGCGTTGAGCAGGAACATCACGCCAAGGAACGCCGCGCTCCACCACACGCCCGGCACGTTGGGAAACCAGTAATGCATCACGAGCTGCGCGGCGACCAGCTCCACCGCGATCGTCACGGCCCAGTTGTACCAGTAGTTCCAGCCGAGCGCGAAGCCGAAGCCTTCGTCCACGTATTTCGCGCCGTAGGTCGCGAACGAACCCGACACCGGCATGAACGCGGCCATTTCGCCGAGGCTCGTCATCAGGAAATAGACCATCAGGCCGATCGCCATGTACGCGACCATCGCGCCGCCGGGGCCGGCCTGCGAGATCGACGCGCCGGACGCGACGAACAGGCCCGTGCCGATCGAGCCGCCGATGGCGATCATCGTCAGGTGGCGCGCCTTCAGCGCGCGATGAAGCTTGGGTGGGTTCGCTGACGAACCGGATGGATCGGATTTCGGAATTGCGGACATAAACGAGACGAACGTTGAGCGGGCCGGCATCCGTAGCCGGCGCATGCGGAATCGGAGCGCGGTGCGCGTCCTGCGATGCATTCGATGCGGCCCCGATACGCGTTGCGCGGTGGGCGCCTGCGGCGAAGCGCGGATTCTACCTGATTCGTCACGGGGACAGCTCACGTGGCGTCCCCCGCCGCCGGTGCCGAGACTTCGCAGAATCAAGGGGTTGGCCGTGTCGAACCGGGCCGCCCGTCGCAGGTCGACTCAAAAAACCTGCTCAATGGATGGTTATCCTGTTCTCCGACCCCATCGATGTTTCGCAACTGCCCCGTCGCAATCCGCCCGATACCGCGCCAGTACGCATAATCACCGGGTAATCGCGGGATTATTCAGACAATACAATCGATATCGACGATTGATTCAAATCAAATCACGCGCGTGTAAAGCGGTAATGATGCGTAACAATTTAGAATCGCCAGATCCGCATGCATGTTTTGCATGCGCACGCGAATCTCCGGAATTCGCGAGATAATGCGCCCCGATTCAAAATAAACAGCGTACGGAATCGCCAACGACGCGAAAATCCGCCGCCCGCCACCCATCGAGGATGAAGTCACTCACGCTGTCCGCCGCGCTGCGTCGCCATACCGCGTCGATCGTGGCACGCATTCTGTCGCCCCGCGGCGTGCTCGTGGCGGGGATCGTGCTGCTGATGTTCAGCTGGGGGCTTTCCACGTCGCTTTTAATCGAGGCGCGGCGCGATGCATACGACCATGCGGTCGAAAATGCACGCAACCTGATGCTGCTGATCGAGCGCGATATTGCGCGCAATATCGAGCTCTACGATTTGTCGCTGCAGAACGTCGTCGACGGCGTTACCGATCCTGAACTGGCGGCCCTGCCCCCGCACCAGCGCCACCGGCTGCTGTTCGACCGCGCGGCGACCGGCGAGTATCTCGGATCGATCTTCGTGATGGACGCGCACGGCAATATCGTGATCGATTCGAGCGCATCGCCCGCCCGGCAAGGCAATTTCGGCGACCGCGACTATTTCGCCGTGCATCGCGACCAGCTCGCCCAGGGCCTCTACATCAGCCGGCCGTATGCGTCCCGGCTGCGCGGCGGCGCCTTGACGATCGCCCTCAGCCGCCGGATCAACCGGCCCGACGGCGCGTTCGCCGGCATCGTCGTCGGCACGCTCAGCATCGACTACTTCCGCGCGCTGCTCGACGGCCTGGCGGTCGGCAAGCACGGCAGCGCGGCGATCGTCGAGGACAACGGCACGCTCGTGTCGCGCCTGCCGTACGACCCGCACGTGGTCGGCCTCGACCTGCACAGCTCGCCGCTGTTCATCGAATCGCAGCGCGCCCGCGACGGCGCGCTGGCCGGGGTCGGCACGATCGACGGCGTCCGGCGCATCTATGTTTACAAGCATCTCGCCGCGCTGCCGCTGATCGTCGACGTCGCGCCCGCCGAGGTCGACATCTACGCGTCGTGGCACCACCGCGCGGTCTGGACCGTCGTGCTGATGTGCCTGTTCACCGGGTTCATCGCGTGGGGGTCGCTGGCGCTGTCGCGCGAACTGAAGCGCCGCCAGGTCGCCGAATCGAAGCTGTACCGGCTCGCGCACACCGATGCGCTGACGGGCCTCGACAACCGCGGCACGTTCGACACGGTGCTCGCGAAGGAGGCCCAGCGTGCGTCGCGCAGCGGCCGCCCGCTGTCGGTGCTGTTCGTCGACGTCGATCACTTCAAGGCATTCAACGACTATTACGGCCATCCGGCCGGCGACGACGTGCTCCGGCGCGTCGCGCAAACCGCGTCGCGCTGCCTGCACCGCGACAGCGATCACGTCGCGCGCTACGGCGGCGAGGAATTCGTCGTCACGCTGCCCGACACCGATGCGCAAGGCGCGTTGACCGTCGCCGAGGGCATCCGGCGCGCGATCGCGGCGCTCGACATCGAGCACGTGAAAAGCCCGTACGGGCGCGTCACGGCGAGCATCGGCGCGGCGACCGCCGCCGACGGCCGCGTGAACGCCGCGACGCTGCTGCAGCGGGCCGACGAGGCGCTGTACCGCGCGAAGTCCGGCGGCCGCAACCGCGTGCTGGAGGCGCAGCCGAGCGCCGCCGGCGCATGACGTCGCCGTGACGTGGCGTGAAGTCGCGCGGCGGCCGGCCGGGCCGGATGACCGTGCCGTGGACAGCCCTCCCGCGTTCGGTTAGCGTGACACCTGCTGCGCATGCGGCGCGGCGCCGGCCCGCGCAGGCCGCCGTGCGCGTTCCGGCCACTCCAACTCCGCCATGACCACCCCGCTCCCTACCCGGCTGCCGCCGTTCCTGCGCCACGCGCTCCGCCCGCTGCTCGAGCCGTACCGCCGCTACCGGCACGCGAAGCTGATCCATGCGGCGCGCGTCTCGCTCGCGATTCTCGTGTCGATCGCGCTGTCCACCGGCCTGAACGTGCCGCACGGCGAGTGGTCGACGATCACCGTGCTGATCGTCGTCGGCGGGCTGCAGCACCACGGCAACATCCGCAAGAAGGCGGCCGAGCGCGCGCTCGGCACGTCGATCGGCGCGCTTGCGGGGCTCGGGCTGATCCTCCTCTACTCGTTCCTGCACGCGCCGTTCGCGATCTACCTGCTGATGGCCATTGGGTGCGGTATCTGCGCGTATCACGCGATCGGCAAGGCCGGCTACATCGCGCTGCTGTCGGCGATCACGATGGTGATCGTCGCCGGGCACGGCGACAACGAGATCGTCGACGGCCTGTGGCGCGCGGTGAACGTGCTGGTCGGCATCGCGATCGCGCTGGCGTTCTCGTTCGCGCTGCCGCTCTACGCGACCTATTCGTGGCGCTACAAGCTCGCCGATGCGCTGCGCGCGTGCGCAGCCGTGCATGCGCGGCTCGCGGGCGATCGCCAGGTCAGCGACGATGCGCACCTGAAGGAAATGGCCGCGCTGAGCGCGCTGCTCGTGCAGCTTCGCTCGCTGATGCCGTCGGTGTCGAAGGAATGCGAGACGTCGATGATGCAGCTCGAGGCGATCCAGCGCAGCCTGCGCCTGTGCATCGGTTATCTGGAGATCCTGTCGAGCGCGCTGCCGGCCCGCGACGATCTGGCCGCCCGCGAATACATGCGGCTCGACATGAAGGCGGTGAACCGGCGCATCCGCGACACGCTGGTCGGCGCGAGCCGCGCGCTCAAGTTCGGCACGCCGAGCCGGCTCGCCCCGCGCCGCCGGCCGGTCGACCCGCCGCACGACGCGCCGCCGCCGCAGTTGTCCGGCTACGTGTCGATCACGGCCAAGCTGGCCGGGGAAGTCGACCAGTTGCGCGAGAAGCTGCTCGATACCGCGCAGTCGTGGAATATCTGACGCGGGCGGGAATGCGGGCTTCGCAGCTCGCCTTTCATATGCCTTTCGACATCGCGCATCGGCATCCTGACGGCGGCAGCCCCGCCGTTCGGCCGATCCGGCCCCGGAAACACGGCCCGGGGCCGGGCGCATCGGCACCTGTTTTCACTGCGATCCAGTGCCGGCCGGCGGGGTGTTCTCCACCCGGCTCACCGCCCGCCAGGCCCGCCGCGACAGGCCCGACGACGATTCCGCGCGAAAATCAGCCCTTGCCCCAACTTCCCGGACAGCCGATACTCGCATATTCCGCGAAATACGATCCCACCGGCTTCAATCCACGGTAATTCCTATGAGCACGATTCTCGAAAGCCTCCCGACCGGCCAGAAGGTCGGTATCGCCTTCTCCGGCGGCCTGGACACCAGCGCTGCATTGCACTGGATGAAACTCAAGGGCGCCGTCCCGTACGCATACACGGCGAACCTCGGCCAGCCCGACGAAGACGATTACGACGCGATCCCGAAACGCGCGATCGAATACGGCGCAGCCGGCGCCCGCCTGATCGACTGCCGCGCGCAGCTCGTCGCCGAAGGCATCGCGGCGCTGCAAAGCGGCGCGTTCCACATCACGACGGCCGGCGTCACGTACTTCAACACCACGCCGATCGGCCGCGCCGTGACGGGCACGATGCTCGTCGCCGCGATGAAGGAAGACGGCGTCAACATCTGGGGCGACGGCAGCACGTACAAGGGCAACGACATCGAGCGCTTCTACCGCTACGGCCTGCTCGTGAACCCGGATCTGAAGATCTACAAGCCGTGGCTCGACCAGACGTTCATCGACGAGCTCGGCGGCCGTGCCGAAATGTCCGAATTCATGAACCAGGCCGGTTTCGCGTACAAGATGTCGGCCGAGAAGGCCTACTCGACCGATTCGAACCTGCTCGGCGCGACGCACGAAGCGAAGGATCTCGAAAGCCTCGAAAGCGGCATCAAGATCGTGAACCCGATCATGGGCGTCGCGTTCTGGCGCGACGACGTGAAGATCGCCGCCGAAGAAGTGACGGTGCGCTTCGAAGCCGGCCAGCCGGTCGCGCTGAACGGCGTCGAGTTCACCGACCCGGTCGAGCTGCTGCTGGAAGCGAACCGCATCGGCGGCCGCCACGGCCTCGGCATGAGCGACCAGATCGAGAACCGCATCATCGAGGCGAAGAGCCGCGGCATCTATGAAGCCCCGGGCCTCGCGCTGCTGTACATCGCGTACGAGCGCCTCGTCACCGGCATCCACAACGAAGACACGATCGAGCAGTACCGCGAGAACGGCCGCCGCCTCGGCCGCCTGCTGTACCAGGGCCGCTGGTTCGACCCGCAGGCGATCATGCTGCGTGAAACCGCGCAGCGCTGGGTTGCACGCGCGATCACCGGCGAAGTGAAGATCGAACTGCGCCGCGGCAACGACTACTCGATCCTGAGCACGAAGTCGCCGAACCTCACGTACCAGCCGGAACGCCTGTCGATGGAGAAGGTGGCATCGACGTTCTCGCCGCGCGACCGGATCGGCCAGTTGACGATGCGCAACCTCGACATCACCGATACGCGCGACAAGCTGCGCGTGTACTCGCAAGTCGGGCTGCTGACGCCGGGTGAGGCGTCGGCGCTGCCGCAGATCAAGGGCGACGACAAGTAAGTCGCTTCGCTCGACGCCGTGCCGCATCGCTGGATGCGGTACGGTTGGGCAGGCTGGGTGGGCGCATCCTCTTCGCGCACTCGGCCTGCCACTCCCTCCGCCTCCCCCTGCCTGTCTGCTTTCCCCTCCGCAATCGCATCGCCCCGCGTGACGTACCAACGGCACCGCATCGCCGCGCCAGTCATGGCAAGCTGCAAGTCTTCCGATTCCAGCGCCGACTCATGACCGCCCTTACCGTCATCCACCTGAACGGCCCGATCAACAGCGGCAAGACGACGATCGGTCTTGCGCTCGCTCGCGCGCTGCCCGACGCGCGTTTCATCGACGGCGACGATCACGATGCCCCCGAAGACGCGCCGTTCGACGTGCAGTGGGCGATCGCGCTCGAACGTCTCGTCACGCAGATCACGCACGCGCGTGAGCGTCATCTGGTCATCGCCTATCCGATCGGCGAAACCGAATTCGAGCGGCTGCGCGCCGCCTGCGACGCACGCGATGCGCGGCTGTTCATCGTGACGCTCGCGCCGCCCGAAGCGATCGCGTCGTCGAATCGCGGCTCGCGTGCGCTGACGGACTGGGAGCGCAACCGGATTGCCGAGATGTATCGCGAAGGGTATGCGTCGCGGCCGTTCAGCCAGATGGTGCTCGATACGTCCGATGCGACGCCCGATGCTTGTGCGGCGCGTATCGCGCAACACGTCGCGGCGACGGAGTCGTAACCGGCACACCTGCCCGCACCCTTCACGCCGGCGCGCGGAGACCTCGCGGCAGCCAGCGAAATGCAACTTCTCCGGCCTGAACAGGAAAACGTTTACTCTTCCGGCGCTTCTTGCTAGCATCGTCCTCGATCGGCTGGAGCGCACTCACGGAAAGCCGATTGCAAGCGTTGAGAATCCCGCAATTCCCGGCATCACCGTTCCAGTCTTCGAGCCTTACCTGCTTTCTGTATTTTGGAGTGCTTTCTACGGCCAACCGATCTCGCTTCGACGATCGCGCGCCTTAAAAGGAAAACGTTATCCACAACGTGGTGCCCAGCCACGGACCATCAGAGAGAGACACCATGAAGAACAGGATCATCCCGTGCGTCGTCGCCGTTCTGTCCATTGCGTGCCTGTCCGCATGCGGCGGCGACGATCCTGCCGGGCCGGCCGCCGCCGCACGCCAGCAGGCCACCGCGATGGCGCTCAGCCCGTCGAACCCGCCCGGCTCGAACTTCAACCTCGCGCCGTTCACGCTGCAGTTGCCGACCGGCTCGTCCGGCAAGGTCGACACGGTGAGCGGCTCGTCGCTCGCGGGCGGCTACGTGAACCCGACGTATTTCTACACGGACGGCAGCGACGGATCGATGGTGATGATGGACCCGACGCAGGGCTGGACGACGTCCGGCTCGCTGCATCCGCGCACCGAACTGCGCGAGAACGCGATCTGGCCGACGTCCGGCACCAACCGGCTGAATGCGACGGTGGCCGTCACGCAGGTGCCCGACCACACGACGATCGGCCAGATCTTCCAGGGCACCGGCCCGAGCAAGCCGCTGTGCGAGCTGCAGTTCACGTCGGGCGGCGTCGTGCAGCTGCTGCTCGAAAGCACCAACCAGGGCGGCAAGTCGACCACCACGCCGATCACCACGGTCGGCGTCGGCAAGCAGTTCAGCTACGCGCTGAGCCTGAGCGGCACGACGATCACCGTCACCGCGAACGGCACGACCAAGACCTTCACGATGGATTCGAGCTTCGACGGCGAGAGCTTCTACTTCAAGGCGGGCGACTACGACCAGACAGCCGTGTCCGGCACGCCGCTGACGACGCCCGGCACCGTCGTGAAATTCTATGCGCTGACGCTCACGCACAGCTGATCGCGCGTCTCGATGCATGAAGCCGGACGGGCGCACGTCATATGCAACCGTCCGGCGTTTCGATGCAAGCGTCGAGCCTACGAGTGATGCCGCACCCCCGGCACGACGGCTTCCTTCGCACCCTTGCGGCTCAACATCAGCGTGACGACCGCCGACACCGCGAGCGTGCCCGCCACCACGTAGAGCCCCGCCGCATACCCGCCCGTCGCGTGCTT
The DNA here is from genome assembly GCF_017104705.1 of Burkholderia sp. Se-20373. Classification (NCBI taxonomy): domain Bacteria; kingdom Pseudomonadati; phylum Pseudomonadota; class Betaproteobacteria; order Burkholderiales; family Burkholderiaceae; genus Burkholderia; species Burkholderia sp. Se-20373. The sequence continues at coordinate 83,094 of NZ_JAAGPH010000010.1, forward strand.
CAGCCAGCCGATCGCGAACGGCCCGACGAACCCGCCGAGATTGCCGATCGAGTTGATCATCGCGATGCCCGCCGCCGCGCCGGCGCCGGACAGGAACGCGCTCGGCATCGCCCACAACGGCGCCTTCGCGGCGCTGATCCCGATGTTGACGACCACCAGCGCGAGCACGGTCAGCAGCGCCGTGCTCGCCTGCCCCGCGAACACGAAGCCGATGCATGCGAGCACGCACGGAATCACGACGTGCCACGTGCGCTCGCCGGTACGATCCGAGTGCCGCGCCCACACGATCATCGCGACGACGGCGGCGATGCTCGGGATCCCGGTGAGCAGGCCCGTCTGCAGCGCGGTGAAGCCGAACTGCTTGACCATCAGCGGCGCCCACAGGCCGAGCGTGTACAGCCCCGCCGACGTGCCGAAGTAGATCAGCGCGAGCGCCAGCACGCGTGGGTCGCGCAGCGCCTGCCACGCGCCGGCCGTATGCCCGGCATGCGTGTGGCGCGCATCGGCTTCGACCTTCAGCTTCGCGACCAGCCAGTCGCGCTCGTCCGCGCGCAGCCACGCGGCCTTCGACGGCGAGTCGGTCAGGCACCTGAGCACGACGAAGCCGAGCGCGACCGCCGGCAGCGCTTCGACGATGTACAGCATCTGCCAGTCGGCGAGCCCGAACATCGGCGGCATCTGCATGATCGCGCCCGACAGCGGCGATCCGATCGCGGTCGAGATCGGCGCGGCCGCCATGAACCACGCGGCGGCCACCGCGCGCTGCTTCGCGGGAAACCACAGGCTCAGGTACAGGATGATGCCGGGGAAGAACCCGGCTTCGGCCATGCCGAGCAGGAAGCGCAGCACGTAGAAGCTCGTCGGCCCGGCCGCGAACGCGGACACGGCCGACACGATCCCCCACGTGATCATCACGCGCGCGATCCAGATGCGCGCGCCGACGCGATGAAGAATCAGGTTGGACGGCACCTCGAACAGGAAGTAGCCGATGAAGAACAGGCCGCCGCCGAACCCGAACGCGGTCGGCGACAGGCCGATCGCCTTGTTCATCGTCATCGCGGCGAAGCCGACGTTGACGCGATCGAGAAAGCTGACGAAGTAAAGCAGCATCACGAACGGAATGATGCGCCACATCAGTTTCCGCGCGACGCGGGTTTCCAGATCCGCTTGCATGTGTCTCCTCCTTCGAGGTCGAGCCGCCGAGTCGTGCTCGGTGATTGAATGCTCGCCGGCGCTGCGACGAAGCGCGCGGGCCGGCGCGCCCGGCTCGCGTCGGGCGCGCGAGTCGCGGGGCAGGAAAATCCGGGGACGATGAACGGGCGACGCCCGGTAACCGGTTGCGCTCGCGCGCCGCCGCTGGCCGCTATGTCGCGGCCCGCCCACCCATCGCCGCGCTTGTCGTCAGGCGGCGACCGCCGCGTTCGCAACGCGCTCGCACACAGCCGCCGTCACCTGCGCGGTCGTCGCGTTGCCGCCGAGGTCGCGCGTATGCAGCGACGGGTCGGCCGTCACGGCCTCGATCGCCTGCATCACCCGCGCGGCGGCGGCCGTTTCGCCGAGGTGCTCGAGCAGCATCACGACCGACCAGAACGTGCCGACCGGATTCGCGAGCCCCTTGCCCATGATGTCGAACGCGGAGCCGTGGATCGGCTCGAACATCGACGGATAGCGGCGCTCGGGATCGATGTTGCCGGTCGGCGCGATGCCGAGGCTGCCCGCGAGCGCGGCGGCGAGATCGCTGAGGATGTCCGCATGCAGGTTGGTCGCGACGATCGTGTCGAGCGACGCCGGCCGGTTGACCATGCGCGCGGTCGCCGCATCGACGAGCTCCTTGTCCCACGTGACGTCGGGGAATTCCTGCGCGATCTGCTTCGCGATCTCGTCCCACATCACCATCGCGTGCCGCTGCGCGTTGCTCTTCGTGATCACGGTCAGCAGCTTGCGCGGGCGCGACTGCGCGAGCCGGAACGCGAAGCGCATGATGCGTTCGACGCCGGCACGCGTGAGGATCGACACGTCAGTCGCGGCCTCGATCGGATGGCCCTGGTGCACGCGGCCGCCGACGCCCGCATATTCGCCTTCCGAGTTCTCGCGGACGATCACCCAGTTTAGGTCGTCGGGCCCGCAGCGCTTCAGCGGCGCGTCGATGCCGGGCAGGATGCGCGTCGGGCGCACGTTCGCGTACTGGTCGAAGCCCTGGCAGATCTTCAGGCGCAACCCCCACAGCGTCACGTGATCGGGCACGTCCGGGTCCCCCGCCGAGCCGAACAGGATCGCGTCCTTGCCGCGCAGTGCATCGAGGCCGTCGGCCGGCATCATCGCGCCGTGCCGGCGGTAGTAATCGGCGCCCCAGTCGAAATCCTCGAACTCGAACGCAAAGCGGTCGCTGCCGCGGGCCAGCGCTTCCAGCACCTGCTTGCCCGCAGGCACCACTTCCTTGCCGATCCCGTCGCCGGGAATCGTTGCGATACGGTAGGTCTTCATGCGCACATCCTCGATTGATCGTCAGCGTGAAGGCACTTTACCGAACCAGAAGTGCGGGAACCGGTGCTAGACTCAAAGCGTCTTTAACTTTAATTCACGAATCCCGTCATGGCGGATACCGTTCAGCCGGCCGATCTCGGCTTCTTCTCGACGCTGGCCGCGTCGGGCAGCCTGAGCGCGGCCGCGCGCGAACTCGGGCTGACCGCGGCGGCCGTCAGCAAGCGGCTCACGCAGATGGAGCGGCGCGCGGGCGTGACGCTCGTGAACCGCACGACGCGGCGGATGATGCTGACGCCCGAGGGCGACGTGTATCTCGATTACGCGCGCCGGATCCTCGACCAGATGGACGAACTCGGCGAACTGCTCGGCAGCGCGAAACAGCGCCCGAAGGGCGCTGCTGCGCGTGAACGCGACGCTCGGCTTCGGACGCAACCAGGTCGGCCCCGCGATCTCGCGCTTCGTCGCGCGCTATCCGGAGGTGTCGGTGCAACTGCAGTTGTCGGTCATGCCGCCGCCGCTCACCGACGACGCATTCGACGTGTGTATCCGCTTCGGCGAGCCGCCCGATACGCGGGTCGTCGCGCGGCGGCTCGCGCCGAACCGCCGGCTGCTGTGTGCGGCGCCGGCGTATCTCGCGCGGCACGGCACACCGGCGACGCCGCACGACCTGACGCGGCACAACTGCATCGGCATCCGGCAGGGGGACGAAGGTTACGGAATCTGGCGCTTGACGAGCGGGCGCGGCACGGCGCGCCAAACGGAAGCCGTGCGGATCAACGGCAACCTGACGACGAACGACGGCGAGATCGCCGTGAAATGGGCGCTCGACGGCCACGGGATCCTGATGCGTGCGGAATGGGATCTGCGCGACTATCTCGCCGACGGCCGCCTGGTGGTCGTACTGCCCGACTACGAGACGCCGAGCGCCGACATCTATGCGGTGTATGCGCAGCGTCACCAGATGTCCACGCGGATTCGGGCGTTCGTCGATTTTCTGGCGGACGAGCTGGGGCAGTGATCGGGACGCACGAAACGACGTCCGTCGATTCGGCAGAGACCAACGTGCGGCTCGGTCAAAAGCGCCACTATTTCAGCTACTTCGTCAAAAAATCGCCAGGATATCGACACTGTCATATGAGCCGGCCGCGCCCGGCCGCCGCCGGCCGCTTCGCCACGGCAACCCGGCGGGATCATCGATCCGCTTGCGCAATCTCGTCGGTCAAGCACGCGCACCCACGACAATTGCGAACCGTTGAGCGCGCCTGACTCGACACTTGCCGATCAAGCCGCGGCCATCCGGGCGTCCACCTGATCAACCCTGTCCGCGGCGCCCGCCGTCGGCCGCCACACCCGTGCGGTGATCATGCCCGCATGGCCGCTCACCGCCGCCTCGAAACGCTCGCCGATCCAGTCGACGAACGCGCGCACGCCGGGCGACACATGCGGCCGCTTCACATACACGGCCGACACCGCGATTGCGTCGGGCCGCCAGCGCGGCAGCACTTCCCGCAACCGCCCCGCGTCGATCAGCGGCTGCGCGGCGACGCGCGGCGGCTGGATCAGCCCGAGGCCGTGCATGCCGCACGCCAGATACGCCGGCTCGTCGTCCACGCTGACGATCCCGTCCATCCGCACCTTGCGCACCGCCCTATCGACGAGGAAATCGAGTTCGGCCGTGCGCTGCCCCGGCACGGACGACATGCCAACCGCGCGATGCGAGCCCAGATCGTCGAGTGTGCGCGGCACGCCGTGGCGGTCGAGATACGCAGGGCTCGCGCACGTCACGCGCTCGAGCATCCCGAGCCGCCGCGCGACGAGCGACGAATCGGGCAGGTCGCCGAGCCGGACACTGCAGTCGATCGCATCGCCGACGCGATCGGCCGCGCGGCCGGAGACACCCAACGTCAGCACCAGATCGGGATGCCGCGCATGAAACGCGCCGAGCGCCGGCAGCACGATCGCGTCCGCGACCGCCGCCGGCAGCTCGACGCGCAGCGGCCCGCTCGGACGCAGCGCGGCGCCGCGGATGCTGGCTTCGAGTTCGTCGACATCGGCCGTGATGCGCGCGCAGCGCCGGTAATACGCGTCGCCTTCCGGCGTCGCCCGCAGCGCGCGCGTCGTACGCACCAGCAACGGTATGCCGAGCGCCGTTTCGAGCTCCTGCACGGTCCGCGTCGCGGTGGCGCGCGAAATGCCGAGCGCCTGCGCCGCACGCGTAAAGCTGTTCATTTCGACGATGCGCGTGAAGATGCGCATCGCGCGGATCGGATTGTCCACCGGACACCCCTGCATGTTTGCCGCATGCCGCGGCGCGCTTGCGTGCCGTGCACGCGTATCGAAGAACGCCGCGCCGCCGGCGCGGCAGCGTGGCTTCAGCCGTTCGCCGCCACGGCGCCGCGCGCCGGTTCGTCGAGCAGTTGCTGCGCCAGCGCGAGCGCGTCGTCGCGAGTGGCTGCCGCGTTCAGCGGATAGCCCCATACCTTCTCGAACGCACCCGAGAATGCGTTGAGCGCCACACGCCGCGCTGCGTCGGGTTCGATCGCGATCATCGCGGGGATCCATTCGCGCGACAGCGCGCGGTTGGCCTTGCTCCACTTCGCGAGCTGCTTGCGCAGTTCGTGATCGTCTGCGCCGCGATCGTCGCCGGACGGCGCGTCGTCGGTCAGAAGAACGAACGGTTCGCGACGCGCCAGCAACGCGTCGAGTTCGGCAATCAGGCGGGCGGGATCGGTGTACGTCGAACCGGTGTAACGCAACCAGACAAACGGGAATTCAGTCGTGACGATTTGCATGTCGGCCTCCAGATGAGAACGATTCTCATTTTATGGATCGAGGCCTGCGGCGTCATTTATCGTGCCGGCCAACCGCTTGTTCAATCCGGCCAACCGCGCACGCGTGGCGGTGCGGTGCGGTGCGGCCTTCATCGTTCAGCGTTGCCGGTCGGTCAGGAATTGCGTCGGCGACTTGCCGGTCGCCTTGCGGAACATCGTCACGAAACTGCTCGCGCTCTCGTAGCCGAGATCGATCGCGATCTGGTGCACGCGGCGGCCGGTCGTCAGCATCCGCAGCGACAGCGCGACGTGCAGCCGCCGGCGCCAGTCGCCGAGGCTCATCCCGAGCTCCTTCGCCGCGAGCCGCGTCAGGCTGCGCTCGCTGATGCCCACGCGTCGCGCGAGTTCGGGCAGCGGCGACTTGTCGGCCGGATCGTCGAGCAGATGGTCGATCAGCTTGCGCAGCCGCCGGTCGGCCGGCATCGGCAGGTACAGATCCTCGACCGGCGCCGCGACGAGTTCGTCGAGCAGCGTCGCGATCAATCGCCCCTGCGGCCCGTCGACGTCGTACAGGTTCGGGAAACTCGCTGCCTTCAGCAGCAGCTCGCGCAGCAGCGGCGACACCGACAGCGTGCAGCAGCGCACCGGCAGGTCGAGCGCGGCGTCGGGTTCGACCAGCACCGCGTAGAACGTCGCGCCGGCCGAGCCGCGCGCCGAATGCGGGACGTCGCCGGGAATCCACACCATGCATTGCGGCGGCGCGCTCCACACGCCGCCGTCGACCTCGCAGTAGATGACGCCGCTCAGCGTATAGAGCAGTTGCGCCTGCGGATGGCTGTGCCGCTCCAGTCGCCATTCGGGCTCGACGACCGAACCGCCGAACACGACGAGCGGACGCGGTACGTGGAAGAATTCGTCATCCGCTGCGGGATCGGTGGTCGGTGGAAGCTCGCGCATGAAACGATGGACGATGGAGGAAGCCGGACGCGCTGCCCGCGCGTCCTTTCGTGCTTATACCAGAAAGGCGCCGGTGCGGCCGTGCGGTTGCCCGGGCCGCGTCTGCAGTCGGGCGGCGAAACGAATACAATGCCCCGATCCCCCGCCGCTGGGCCCACCTGCCGGAGCCGTCATGTTCGACCTGACCACGCTGACCACCTTCACGGCCGTCGTCCTGGGCCTGTTCCTGATTCCCGGCCCCGCCGTGCTGCTCGTGCTGAGCCGCACCGTACAGGGCGGCCGCAGGACCGGCATCCTGACCGGCCTCGGCGTCGCCAGCGGCGACTTCGTGCACACGCTGTTCGCGGCCGTCGGCCTGTCGGCGCTGCTGATGACGTCGGCGCTCGCGTTCAACGTCGTGAAGGTGGTCGGCGCCGCGTACCTGATCTATCTCGGCGTGCGCGCGCTGATCGAGAAGCCGTCCGATCCGTCGCTGCCGAGCGTGTCGCCGGTCACGCCGCTCAAGGCGTACCTGCAGGCGATTCCCGCCGAAGTGCTGAATCCGAAGACCGCGCTGTTCTTCCTCGCGTTCATGCCGCAGTTCGTGCATCCGGAACGCGGCTCGACGTTCGTGCAGTTCGCGGTGCTGGGGCTGATCTTCGTCGTGCTCAGCTCGCTCTACACGACGCTGATCGCATGCTCGATCCGCCCGCTCGGCCGCATCGTGAAGCGGCTCACGTGGCTCACCCGCTGGCAGGGCAAGATCATCGGCTCGATCTTCATTGCGCTGGGGCTGCGCGTGGCGGTGCAGCAGCGCTGACACGCGCGGCCGCATGACGTCTGCCGCCGCGCCCGCCGGCGAAACCCTCTACACCGACCCGCGCCTCGTCGCGCTCTACGACCTGTTCAACGCGGGCGACCAGGACTTCGCGTTCTACGCATCCGTGATCGGTGCCGCGCGGCAACGCCCGATTTCCCGACACAGGAGGCTTCACCCATGCCCTTTCCGCTTCATCCCGCATCGGTTCGCGCGCTGCTCGAATGCTATCTGCGTGCGAAGGACCTGAACCGGCCCGCACTGATCGCCGACTGCTTCGCGGCCGATGCCGAGCTGAGCTTTTCGCTCGCGAACGACGATATCGATTTTCCGCCGCGCGTGACGGGCGCGGCTGCGATTGCGCGCACGCTGGTCGAGGAATTCGGCGAGCGGTTCGAACGGTGCCGGACCTATTACGTCTGCGCGGCACCCGAAGTCGACTCACAGGGTGCCAGCAGGATGTCGTGGCTCGTCGTGATGCGCCAGAAGGACAACGGCGCGTTGCGGATCGGGCATGGCACGTACCGCTGGCAGTTCGCGGGCAACGGCGAAAGCGAAGGCGCCGCGCGGATTGCCGCGCTGCATATTCATATCGAACGGATGGATACGATCGACGATCCGGAGTCGGTGAAGCTCGATGCACTGCATGCGGCGTTCGGCTATCCGTGGCTACCGGCGCACGCATTCGCGCGCGGGCTGGCGGATGTGGCAGCTGCGCAGCCGGAATGGGCATTCCTGGCGCCGTTTCACGAGGCTGCGGCGGCGTAACCCTTCCCGATCAATGGTCGCGTACCGCGCACTCCGGCTGCACGCGGCGCCCGCGACACCGTACTCGTCATGCCCCGTCGAGCACCAGCCGCACCCCGTCCCAATCCAGCCCGAACCGCGCGAGATACTTGCGCAGCCGGTCTGCATCGTTCGGCTGCTTCTTGCTCTGCCGCGACACTGCGAACAGCGTGCGCCCCGCCTCCGACAAGCTTGCCGACACTCGGCAAACATCGAGCACGCGTTCGAGCTGCGCACGGTCGAACAGATCGAGTTCCGCCGCACGCGCACCGAACACCGCGTCGACACATGCATCGGACGCACCCGCGTCGCCCGGTGACGACCACGTACGCGTCAGCCGTTCGACTTCCTGCTCGGCGAGCGCTTCGGTAATCCGCCCCGCATCGGCCAGCGTCGCCATCCGCGTGACCGACGCGGACAGCTCGCGGAAGTTGCCGGCCCACGCCGCGCGTGGCGACGCGGCGAACGCGAGATAACGCCGCTTCGCCTCGACGTTGAACCGCACCTGCTCGCCCTGCTCGCGGCCGAAACGGTCGAGTTCGAATTCGAGGTTCGGCTCGATGTCCTCGCGCCGCTCGGCCAGCCCCGGCAGTTCGTAGGTCCACAGGTTGATCCGCGCGTAGAGATCTTCGCGGAACGTGCCGGCCGCCACCATCTGCCGCAGGTCGCGGTGCGTGCCCGCGATCAGCTCGAAATCGCTGGTCGCCTCGACGTCCGCACCGACCGGCAGGAAACGCTTCTCCTCGATCGCCTTCAGCAGCATCGCCTGCTCGTCGAGCCCGAGTTCGCCGATCTCGTCGAGAAACAGCAAGCCGCCGTCCGCCGCGCGCAGCAGCCCGGCCCGCGCCGACTGCGCGCCCGTGAACGCGCCCTTCACATGACCGAACAGCGTCGACATCGCCGCGTCGCCGCGCAGCGTCGCGCAATTGATCTCGATGAACGGCCCCGCGAGCCGATGACGGCCGCGCTTCAGTTCGTACACGCGCTTCGCGAGAAACGACTTGCCGGCACCCGTCGGCCCGACCAGCAGCATCGGCGCGCGCGAACGCACGGCCACGCGCTCCAGTTGCTCGATCAGCGCATTGAAGCGCGCGTTGCGCGTCGCAATGCCGGCCTTCAGGAACGACAGCGTTTCGTCGCGTTCGCGCGTGAAACGTTGGGCGATGCGGTTGTAGCGCGACAGGTCGAGATCGATCACCGACATCGTGCCGGGCCCGCTCGGTCCTTCGTCGGTCTTTTGCGGCGGCGCCGTCTGCGCGAGACGCGCGGGCAGGTAGCGCGCCTCCGCCAGCAGGAACCAGCAGATCTGCGCGACGTGCGTGCCCGTCGTGATGTGGATCAGGTAGTCCTCGCGGTCGAGATCGAACGGGTACGCGCGCGCGAAATCGTGCAGCGTGGCGTAGACCTCCTCGAAATCCCACGGATCGCGAATCTCCATCGGGATGAGCCGCACGTCGGTGTGCGGCGACACGCGTTCGAGATCCTGCTTCACGCGGCCCGCGAGACGCGCGTGGTTTGGCGCGTGCAACAGTTCGAGCCGGTCGATCGGCGTGTCGCGCTGCTCGCACAGCGAAATCGTCGGCCGCCAGCGGCGCCAGCGGCGCTGCGAGCCGCCGCCCTGGTCGAGCACGGTACCGAGAAAACCGATCGCAACAGTCTTTCGCATGTTTATCTCATCGGATAAGAAGCGATCCGATTGTATCGAATCTTCCGGATCGAGCCACCAGCGGATATTCAAGCCCGACCTGCCAAAAAAAACAATTTCCCCTTTTACTTCAACGGCTTGAGTTTTTTCCCGAGCATCGAGCCACCCGCTGGCACGCTCCTCGCTAAATAGAAAGCGCCGGATGTCCCGCTGGCCCACGAGCCAGGGTTCACCAAGCCCTGCTGGTGCGCCGCCGCCGAACCTGGTTCGTCGCGGCAGCGCATGTCGCCATGGACAGACGAAGGCAAACGGGCGCGCAAGGCGCTTCGCCCGGGTTCGAGTCCCGGGGCGCCCTCCGTTCGGAAGCTCATAGGTAGAGCAGCCGGCGCAAGCCGGTGTGTAGCGGGTTCGAATCCCGCTCGAACACTGTCCGCAAGGACAGTCTCTTGATGGAAGCAGTACCCGCCGGTGCGGGCCGCAAGGCCCGCCGCGCGTCGGACCGGTTGCGGTTCCGCGCGATCGGCCGGACGGCCGCACGGCCCGCGCGAACGCGCACGACGACGCCATGCAGGATGCGTCGCCGTGCACTTCGATGCCGGGCCGGCGCGCCGCCCGCCCGGTTGCGTCGCCCCGCGATCCGCACGATGCGTGTCACCCGGCGGTCAATGAAGAAAAGGACAAGAATATGTGGATGCGACATGTTGTGAAAAAGAACGAACGCGCGCTGCTGATGAACGAGGGCGATTTCGTGAAGGTGCTTGAACCGGGCGTGTTCAAGGCCTTCGATCCGTTCAAGCGCCTGTCGGTGCAGACCGCGCGTCTCGACGCGCCGCTCGCCGACGCGGCACTGGCCGATTACCTGCGTCACGACGCGCCGGACGTGCTCGCGCAGCACTTCGTCGCGATGGATCTCGCCGACGATGAAGCGGGCCTGCGCTACGAAGACGACGTGCTCGTCGAGATCCTGGCGCCGGGCACGCGCCGGCTGTACTGGCGCGGCCTGACCGCGCACCGCCTCGAGCGCGTCGATCTCGCGCAGGACAGCCGGCTGCCGGCCGCGCTCGTGAAGCGCATCGCGCAACCGGCGCTGCGTGCACGCGGCGTGGCGGGCCTGACGGGCGTGCTGCTGGCGCAGGTGCCGGCGTACCACGTCGGGGTGCTGAAGATCGACGGCAAGATCGAGCGGTTGCTGGACGCGGGCGTCGCGGCGTTCTGGCGCTTCAACCGCGACGTCGCGGTCGAACTCGTCGACCTGCGTTTGCAGGCGATCGAAGTCGGCGGACAGGAAATCCTGACGCGCGACAAGGTCGCGCTGCGGCTGAACCTGTCGGCGACGTGGTGCTATGCGGACGTGCTGCATGCGTTCGGCCAGCTGCAGAAGCCGGTCGAGCACCTGTATCGCGAGCTGCAGTTCGCGCTGCGATCGGCCGTCGGCACGCGCTCGCTCGACGAACTGCTGGAAGACAAGCAGTCGATCGACGACGTCGTGATCGCACAGGTGCGTGCCCGTCTCGAGCATTCGGGGGTGGACGTGCGCAGCGTCGGCGTGAAGGATATCGTGCTGCCGGGCGACATGAAGACGATCCTCGCGCAGGTGGTCGAGGCGGAGAAATCCGCGCAGGCAAACGTGATTCGCCGCCGCGAGGAAACGGCGGCCACGCGTTCGCTGTTGAACACCGCGAAGGTGATGGAAGAAAACCCCACCGCGCTGCGGCTCAAGGAGCTGGAAACGCTCGAGCGCGTCGCGGAACGGATCGACCGCATCTCGGTGTTCGGCGGTCTCGACCAGGTGCTGAACGGACTCGTCAGCATCAAGGGCGCGTCATGAATGACCGGGCACGGCGCACGCGCGCCGTGGCTCCTGAACGAAGCAGCAAGGTGATGAACATGAGTGAATTGGATTACCAGGTCATGGAACTGGCGAACGGCAAGCCGGTGAAGATGTGGACGCAAGGCGTGGCCGTCGAAGACGAAGCGCGCGCGCAACTGCGCAACACCGCGCAGATGCCGTTCATCTTCAGCCACGTCGCGGTGATGCCGGACGTCCACCTCGGCAAGGGCTCGACGATCGGCAGCGTGATCCCGACGAAGGGCGCGATCATTCCGGCCGCGGTCGGCGTCGACATCGGCTGCGGGATGATGGCCGCG
>NZ_JAAGPH010000112.1:0-27783 GCF_017104705.1 Burkholderia sp. Se-20373
CCGCGAGGCGGCTGGCCATCGTCATCGCCTCTTCCTGGTCGTGCGTGACCATCACGCAGGTCACGTCGACTTTCTCGATGATGTTCACGAGTTCGAGCTGGGTCTTCTGGCGGATCTTCTTGTCGAGGGCGGACATCGGCTCGTCGAGCAGCAGCAGCTTCGGGCGCTTGACCAGCGAGCGCGCGAGCGCGACGCGCTGCTGCTGGCCGCCGGACAGCTGGTGCGGCTTGCGCTGCGCGTACTTGCTCATCTGCACGAGCGCGAGCGCATCGGCCACGCGCTCCTTGATCTCGTGCTTCGGCGTGCCTTCCTGCTTCAGGCCGAACGCGACGTTCGATTCGACCGTCATGTGCGGGAACAGCGCGTACGACTGGAACATCATGTTCACCGGCCGGCGGTACGGCGGCAGCGACGCGAGGTCTTCACCGTCGACGAAGATCTTGCCGGACGTGGCCGTTTCGAGCCCGGCGAGCATGCGCAGCAACGTCGACTTGCCGCAGCCCGAGCTGCCGAGCAGCGCGAACAGCTCGTTCTTCGCGATCGTCAGGTTCACGTTGTCGACGGCCGTGCTGTCGCCGAATTTCTTCACGACGTTCTCGATGCGCACGAATGCGTCCGCATCGCGGCGGGCGGCGCCCGCAACCGATGCAGGGAGCGTATGGATCATCGTCGTCTCCCTCAACCGCCCGACTTCAGCTGCAGCCACAGACGGTTCTGCATCCGCGCGATGTCGGCGCTGCGCGGCATCGCGAGCGACGCCTTCGCGATCGTCGCGTCGGACAGGTAGATGCCCGGGTCCTGCACGATCGCCGGTGTCACGAATGGACGCGCCGCCTTGTTGGCGCTCGGGTAGAAGATCTCGTTCGTGATCGCCGCGTTGGTCTTCGGGTCCTCGATGTAGTTGATCCACTTCAGCGCGGCTTCCGGATGCGGCGCATCCTTCGGGATCGCCATCACGTCGAACCACAGCAGGCCGCCTTCCTTCGGGTTCACGTAACGGATCTCGTACGAGCGCTTCGCGTCCAGCGTGCGCCGCCGCGCGATGCCGACGTCGCCCGACCAGCCGAGCACGACGCACACATCGTTGTTCGCCAGGTCGTCCGCATAGCCGGCCGAGCTGAACTGCGTGACGTACGGGCGGATCTTCTTCAGCACGTCGTAGGCCGCCTGGTAGTCGGCCGGGTTCTTGCTCTCCGGGTCCTTGCCCATGTACTGCAGCGCCGCCGCGAACGCGGCGTCCGGCGCGTCGAGCAGCGAGATGCCGCAGCCCTTCAGCTTCGCCGCGTTCGCCGGGTCGAACAGCAGCGCCCAGCTGTCGGTCGGTGCGGTGTCGCCGAGCCGCTTCCTGACCGCCTCGACGTTGTAGCCGATCCCCGTCGTGCCCCACGCCCACGGCACGCCGTACTGGTTGCCCGGGTCGGCCTTCGCGACCATCTTCATCAGCACCGGGTCGAGGTTCGAGAGATTCGGCAGCTTCGACTTGTCGAGCTTCTGGTACACGCCGGCCTGGATCTGCTGCGCGAGATAGTTCGACGTCGGCACGACGATGTCGTAGCCCGAGCTGCCCGCGAGCAGCTTGGTCTGCAACGTATCGTCGCTGTCGTAGCTGTCGTAGCGCACCTTGATGCCCGACTGCTTCTCGAAGACGGGGACCGTGTCCTTCGCGACGTACTCCGACCAGTTGTACACGTTCAGGTTGGCATCGCCGGCATGGGCGGACAGGCTGGCCGCGACGGCCAGCGCCGCCGACGTGACGCGCGCGGCGCGCCACGCCGGTTGACGACGGATACGGATACGCATGGGGATTCTCCTTGTGATGGGGATCGGCCGTTGCGCCCGGTCCGGGTCCGGACTCGCGTCAACGCCGTCGAGCGGTGTTCAGCACAAGGGTCAATGTAGAGATCGCGGCCCGCAGCGTCAGTCCCGAAAACCGGGACAAACGGCGACGTCGATTCCGGCCGTTTGGGTAGATTCCCGCGTAGGCAGTCGAAAATATTCGTGATACCTGTAGCGCCACCTGAAAATCTTCGACACACGACGCCATGAGCGCTGCGCTGCCCGCCCCCGATCTCCCGCTGAGCCACGTCGCGTTCGTGACCGAAACGCTGGGCGACATCGCACAAGCCGTCGGAACGCCGCAGTTCATGCGCGCCGTCTACGACACGCTCGTGCGCTACGTCGATTTCGACGCCGTGCATCTCGACTACGAGCGCAGCGCGTCTTCCGGCCGGCGCAGCGTCGGCTGGATCGGCAGCTTCGGCCGCGAGCCCGAGCTGGTCGCGCAGGTGATGCGCCACTACTACCGCAGCTACGCGAGCGACGATGCAACGTACGCGGCGATCGAAACCGAAGACGACGTGCAGTTGCTGCAAGTGTCCGCACAGCGCGTGGCGAGCGAGCTGCGGCATCTGTTCTTCGATGCCGGCGACATTCACGACGAATGCGTGATCGCCGGCGTGACCGGCGGCACGCGCTACTCGATCTCGATCGCACGCTCGCGGCGGCTGCCGCCGTTTTCGCTGAAGGAACTGAGCCTGCTGAAGCAGCTGTCGCAGGTCGTGCTGCCGCTGGCGTCCGCGCACAAGCGCCTGCTCGGCGCGATCCCGGCCGACGACACACCGCGTGACGAACTCGATCTCGACCTCGTCGCGCAATGGCTGCCGGAATGGCAGGAACGCCTGACCGCGCGCGAGATGCACGTGTGCGCGTCGTTCATCCAGGGCATGACGTCGGCGGCCATCGCGCAGTCGATGGGGCTCAAGACCTCCACCGTCGACACGTACGCGAAGCGCGCGTTCGCGAAGCTCGGCGTCGATTCGCGCCGGCAACTGATGACGCTCGTGCTGAGAAACGCGTCGCGGCGGCACGACGCATAGCATCCCTGCATGCCGGCCGCCGGCAGGTTGCGCGCGCATCCATCTCCCCGCCGCCTCATAACGATCCGACAATTTATTGGTTCCCTCGACGATGCGCCGTCCGTATCGTTCACCGTCTCGTCAGACCAATCGACCAACGGGGAATCCAACAATGAAGCAGATCCGTTCATTCGCACTGCTCGCGCTGCCGGCCGCGCTCTACGCCGCCGGCACGCACGCGCAAAGCAGCGTCACGCTGTACGGCATCGCCGATGCGGGCATCGCGTACGTGCACAACGCGCAGAACGCGAACGGCAGCAACGCGTCGAGCCTCGTCAAGTTCAGCAGCGGCAACCTGTCGGGTAGCCGCTGGGGGCTGCGCGGCACCGAGGATCTCGGCGGCGGCCTGGCTGCGCTGTTCCAGCTCGAGAACGGCTTCAACCTCGGCACGGGCGCACTCGGCCAGGGCTCGCGCGAGTTCGGCCGCAAGGCCGTCGTCGGCCTCGCGAGCAACACGTACGGCACCGTCACGCTTGGCCGCCAGTACGATCCGGTCGTCGATCTCGTGCAGGGCCTCACGCAGGACAACTACTTCGGCGGCGTGTTCGCGACGCCGGGCGACCTCGACAACTACGACAACAGCCTGCGCGTCAGCAACTCGGTGAAGTACACGAGCCCGCTGATCTCGGGCTTCCAGTTCGAAGGCCTGTACGGCTTCGGCGGCGTCGCGGGCGCCACCGGCAGCGGCCGCACGTACAGCTTCGGCGCGAGCTACGCGAACGGCCCGCTGTCGCTCGGCGCCGGCTTCTTCTACGCGAACGGCGGCTCCACCGTCGCGAACGGCGTGCGCACGTGGTCGAGCAGCTCGGACACGCTGTTCAACACCGTGATCAACCAGGGCTTCTCGAGCGCGAAGTCGATCCAGATCGTGCGCGTGGCCGGCCAGTACGTGGCCGGGCCCGCCACCTTCGGCCTCGCGTATTCGAATACGCAGTACGGTGCGGACACGCTGTCGGCGTTCAGCCAGAACGCGAAGTTCAACAACGGCTCGGCGTTTTTCAACTGGCAATTCTCGCCGGCGCTGCGCGCGGGCGTCGGCTACAACTACACGTCGCTGACGGGCCCGAGTTCCGCGCACTACAACCAGGTCAACCTCGGTGCCGATTACGCGCTGTCGAAACGCACCGACCTGTATGCGCTGTTCGGCTACCAGAAGGCGAGCGGCAACACGCTCAACGCGAACGGCGCGGTCGTGAAGGCCGCCGCGTCGGTCGGCTCGTATGGCGTGAACTCCGGCACCGATACGCAGGAACTCGCGATCGTCGGGATTCGCCACAAGTTCTGATCGCATCGCCGCACGGCAACGACGGCAACGACGACGACATCGACGACAGCTGGCAGGCGCGCACCGCGGTGCGCGCCTGCGGCGTTTACACTGTCGCGATCCCGTTCCGCACGACACAAGGAGGCCGGCATGCTGACCGTATGGGGGCGCCGCAATGCATTCAACGTCCAGAAGGTGCTGTGGCTCGTCGACGAGCTCGCGCTCGCGCATCGGCATGTGCCGGCCGGCGGGCAGTTCGGCGTGCTCGACACGCCCGATTTTTTGGCGATGAACCCGCACGGGCGCATACCCGTGATCGACGATGGCGGCACGGTCGTGTGGGAATCGCACAGCATCCTGCGCTACCTTGCCGCGCGTTACGGACGCCCCGGCTTCTGGCGCGACGACCCTGCAGAGCAATCGCGCGCCGACCGCTGGATGGATTGGTCGCAAACCACGCTGCAGCCGACGTTCCTGAACGGCGTATTCCGCGGCTACTTCCGGACGCCGCCCGAGCAGCGCGACACGGTGCGCGTCGAGCAAAGCATCGCGCAGTGCGCGCAGCACTTCCAGGCGCTCGACGCGGCGCTGGCCGGGCAGCCGTTTCTCGCGGGCGACGCGCTCACGCTCGCCGACATCGCGGCCGGCACGCATCTGTATCGTTATTTCGAACTCGACATCGCACGGCCGGACCTCCCGCATGTGCAGGCGTGGTACGAGCGGCTGAAAGCGCGGCCCGCGTATCGCACGCACGTGATGATTCCGTTCGACGATTTGCGCGGGCGGCTCGATTAGCAGGTGTATGGCGGCAGCGCGTCCGGCCGCAAACACCGCCTAATGTCGCCGCATTCCACCGAATCCGCTCACACCGCTGAACGGATGCATGCCGCCGAATCCGTGGCCGACGGCACCGGCCGGAAACGCACCATGGTGAAAGCCGGCACCGATCGGCACGCCGACGCGGCGATGGTCCACCCCGTTGAAGTGGACGACGCGATCGAAGTGGCGGAAATGGTGGAAGCGGTGGAAGCGATCGACGAACACGAAGCCCACACCTGCGCCGATGAAAAGCGGCGGTCCCCAGTACCCCAGGTCGGCATACGGATAGTCCGCCGCCGGGTACCATAAAACACTACCATCGGCGTTCTGCACGAACTGCCATGTGCCATCGTCCTGCAGGCACGCACGCCCGACGATTTGCTGCTCCGTGCCGTCGATGTTCGCTTGCGCGACGACCGCCCGGCAGTTCGTCGTCTCGTCCGCCAGATCGTCGTACGTTTGCGCAAAGACCGCCGCGGAACAGCCGAGACAGACGAACCCTATCCCGGATCGAAACCAGTTGCCCATGATCGGCTCCTGCCTGATTGTCCCCGACCACTCGATCGCGGGCACCGCTGACGGCGCCCGGCAGATCGAATTGCTCGCGCACGATTCATCGCGCGGCGCTCACGTGCCGCCGCTTCGTGCAGGGTCTCCTGACGGCTAAACGATGCAGCGCGCCGGCTTATTCCAGGGGTCTGGTGCGAATGATCGACGCAGGCACCGTTGATTGGCGCCCGGCCTAGCGCCTGGCGAAGCGGTAGGCAGCCGCTGCCGTGATCCCGAATACCAGATGGGCCACGAGGGTGATCGCGCCTCGAACCGGGATGAACCACGGGAAGATCGCGGTGAACGCGTACAGGTTGACGCTGTACAGGATGAGGCCGAACCCACCGCCCGCGAAGAGCGAGGCCGCGAGCGACAGGTTGCGAATCACCTTCGCCAGCACGGCCGCATAGACCAGCGACAGCACCAGATGCACGAGGGTCGCCACCGCCATGACGAGCGGATCGAAGCCGGCGGATGCGTCGAGCACGCCGCGCCCCATCACGATGGCCGCCGTGAGGCGTGTGTCGCGTAACAGGTTCCCGATCGCGTCGTCGCCGACGATCGGCCAGAGCAGCAACTCGACGACGGTCGAACCGACCGCCGCACCGAACGCTGCCCAGAGAACCGGGACGATTCTGGCTCGTTTCAATTGCCGCTCCCGTCGCAACCGGCCGATGGATCGCAGCGACTTGCGCCCCGCCCGCTCCGGCGCCGGCCGCGCAGCGCGTGCCCGTGAACCTGAACCTGAACCTGAACCTGAACCTGAACCGGGCAGCCACGCAAGATTACGACGCCCCTTCGCAATCCGACCAGTAAGCGAACGGATCGCGATGTTTCGGATAGTTTTCGTCCAGCCATTTCAGCAACGTCGCCCGCGCGTTGTCCATGTCGGCCTTCAGCGACGAGGTCGTCAGTTCGTGCACTTCGATGGACTTTTCGCGATCGATCACGAAGCAGTTCCAGTCGGGGCCGTCGAGATCCGGATCGTCGGACGCCTTCGACGACTTGCCCCATCCGAACCCCTTGCGCGCGTCGATGTAGTACCGCGGATGCACTTTCAGATACGACATCTCGCCGCCCTGCAGGCTGCTCTCCGCGCGCAGCACGTCGTGTCCGTCGACGATCTGCGTGACTTCCGGCAGCCGGCGCGCTCGCCATCCGACGGGCAGCGTCGCGATGGCCTTGACGCTGTCGTACATCCCCCACTCCAGCCCCCACGCTTCGGCCATGCGCTTCATGAATGCGTTCGCATTTGGATAGCCGCGCAACTGGATCCGGGTCGACAGCGTGACCTCGATACCGCCGCGTCCGCCCATGCCGGCGGATGCGTCGTCCGCGCTCGCTTCGAACGGATTGCCCGGACGCGACGCGCGCGTCGCATCCGCGGGCGCCATGCCCGAAAACAGCTGGTCGAGCGCGGCACGCGCTTTCGACGACTTGTCCGGCTTGTTCATTGTTGACCTCGCTCGCATCCGCACGGATGCATCCCTTTTCGAATCTCGTTCATCTCTCCACCTCATCGTTTTTCGCGGTCGCATTGTCGTCGATCCGGCGGCCCGAGCCTAGTGCCGCGTATCGCACAACGCTTTTTCGCTCCCATCCGCTACCGGGGCGGGCCGACACGATACACCGGCCAGGGCTAGCCGCCTGTCCCCACCGCCGCCCGCATCCGCTCCATCAACGCCAGCACTTCAGGCCGATTTTCCCCCTTCGCATGCACGAAGTAATACCTGAGTACCGAATCGACTTCGTGCGGGCTCACGCGCACGAGTTCGCTGCGCTTGAAATAGGCGTCGGCGAGCGGTACCCGCGCCAGCGCCACGCCGAGCCCGGCCTCGGCGGCGGCCAGCACGAGGTTGTAATCCTCGAAACGGCGATCCTGCGCGCGCGGCTTGAACGGCACGCCCAATGCATCGAACCACGTGCGCCAGCCGGTCACGTCGGAATCGTGCAGCAGCGGCATGTCGAGCAGCGCGGCATCGCCGCGCCGGCGGCGCGCCTTCGCCAGTTGCGCGGCAAGCCGCGGATGCGCGACCGGATAGAGCCGTTCCGGCATGAACGCACGGGTGTCGAGTTGACGCCAGTTGCCGCGCCCGTACCGGATCGATAGATCCGCTTCGCCGCCGGCGATATCCACGTTGCGCAGATCGATGCCCAGTTCGATCCGCAACGCGGGCGCCTCGCTCTCGAGCGCATGCTGGCGCTCGAGCAGCCAGAGCTGCGCGAAGGCCGGCACCACGCTCATCCTGACCAGCCGCGGCGTACGTGGCGAGCGCCACTGATCGGCCGCACTGTCGATGATCGCGAACGCCTGCTCGATCCGGCCGACGAAGCGCTGGCCGTCCGGCGTCAGGCGCACGCCGCGCGCATGACGTTCGAACAACCGCAGGCCGAGCCAGTTTTCGACAGCCGCCACCCGCCGGCTGATCGCGCCGTGCGTCACGCCGGAGACATCGGCCGCGGCGAGGAACGACCCCTCGCGCGCGACCGTGCACACCGTCTCGAGACTCGCGAGCGGCGGCCGCGCACCCGGCGCCGGCGCTGCGGCGGGCGACGTCGCCGGCGCGCGCTTTACACGGATTGAAGCGCCGGCCGGCCGCCGGCTCGAGCTGTGAATCGTGGTCATATCTGCGTGCTGATCTGTGCGCTAGCTTAGCATCTTGCCACACCGCATCATGGCCGCATGAACACGCTCTCCACCCCGTCGTCGCGCACCGCGCGGCAGCCGCTGATCGCGGCCGGCGCGGTCGCCTTCACGATCGTCTCGTGGGCGTCCGCTTTCCCGTTCATCCGGATCGGCCTGCATGGCCTGACACCGCTGCAGCTCGCGGCGGCGCGCTTCGCCACGGCGGCCGTGCTGATCGTCGCGTGGCTCGCCGTGCGGCGGCCGCGCGTGCCGACCCGGCGCGACGCGCTGCGCTTCCTGCTGTGCGGCTTTCTCGGCATCGCGCTCTACAACGCGCTGCTCAATACCGGCGAGCAGACCGTCTCGGCCGGCGCGGCGAGCTTCATCGTGAACACGCTGCCGATCTTCACGGCGCTGCTGGCCTCGGTGTTTCTGGGCGAGCGCTTCAATCGCTGGGGCTGGCTCGGCTCGCTGGTCAGCCTCGCCGGCATCGCGGTGATCGCGCGCGGGCAGCCGGGCGGCCTCGTCCTCGGCGCCGGCAGCACGCTGATCCTTGGCGCGGCCCTGTGTTCGGCCAGCTATTTCGTGCTGCAGCGGCGGCTGATTCCGGTGTACGGCGCGCTGGCCTGCACCGCGTACACGCTGCTGGCCGGCGCGCTGCTGCTCATGCCGTGGCTGCCGGGCGCGCTGGTGGCCCTGGGCGGCGGGTCGCGCGACACCGCGCTGGCCGTGCTGATGCTCGGCATCTTCCCCGCCGCGCTGGGTTACGCGACCTGGACCTTCGCACTCGGCTACTTCGGCGCGGCGCGCGCCGCCAACTTCCTCTACCTGACGCCGGCGGTCGCGACAGCTCTGTCGATGGCGCTGACGGGCGAGCGACCCGGCATCGAGACGATGTGCGGCGGCTTGCTGGCGATTGCCGGCGTGATCTTCGTGGCGTTGCGCGGACGGTCCTAGGATCGGTGCAGCATCGGGCCGGCACGATCGGCCCGACGTTCCGCAAGCGAGCCGGCCGGGGCGAACCCCGGTGTTTGCAAAGCGGAATGCGTGCCGCGGGCTGTCGATTCGCATCAGTTCGCCGACGCCGCCGAGCTTGACCGTTAGTTGCGTTGCATCGAGGACATCAATCCCGATGAGACATGGCGCCGCAACCGGATGCGCAATCGAGATCGTCCAAACTGTGCAGACAAATCGACCGAACAGTTCCGGATTGACCGTGCATCAGTGTCCATGGCTTCGTCCCACCCGCCGGCCGAATATTGGATGTGACCGTAAGGCCGTCGACAGCGAATCGCAGCCTGTGGCCTGCCGCGGCGCACGATTTCCGGCATCCGGCGCCTTCGAATTTTCAGGCGCCGGCCGTGCTGCCAACGCCCCGCTACGCGGTTCGCTGCAGCGCGCAAATTCGGCTTCATATATATTCATACGAATTGCACCGTTTCAGGCCCCGATTCTCCGCTCACCCGGGCGGCACGCCAGGGGCAGGACGCGATGCAGTGAAGCCCATGATGGGTATGGAGACTCGTCCGATCGCCCCGACCTCGCCGTCGGCCGGTCGAGACGTCAATAGAAAGACATTCAAATCGGAGATGGCAGATGGAACGAAGCACTGTCGGCATGCGCTGCAAACCCCTGATCACCGTCGCACTGGCTGCCGCCGCCTTCGCGGCCGCGTCGACCGCGATGGCCGACCAGGTCGTGAAGATCGGCAGCGTCGAACCGACGACGGGCGGCATCTCGCACCTCGGCAAGGACAACGAGAACGGTGCGCGCCTCGCGGTCGAGGAAATCAATGCGAAGGGCCTCACGATCGGCGGCAAGAAGGTCACGCTGCAACTCGATGCGCAGGATGACGCGGCCGACCCGCGCCAGGCCACCCAGGTCGCGCAGAAGCTCGTCGACGACAAGGTCGTCGCCGTCATCGGCCACCTGAACTCGGGCACGTCGATCCCGGCGTCGAAGATCTACAGCGATGCGGG
This sequence comes from Burkholderia sp. Se-20373, assembly GCF_017104705.1. NCBI lineage: Bacteria > Pseudomonadati > Pseudomonadota > Betaproteobacteria > Burkholderiales > Burkholderiaceae > Burkholderia > Burkholderia sp. Se-20373. The sequence continues at coordinate 10,153 of NZ_JAAGPH010000112.1, forward strand.
CATCGTGCAGATCTCGCCGTCGGCCACGAACCCGACCTACACGCAGCAAGGCTTCAAGACGACCTACCGCGTGGTCGCGACCGACGCGCAGCAAGGCCCGGCGCTCGCGAGCTATGCGCAGGCGAAGGGCGTGAAGAGCGTGGCGGTGATCGACGATTCGACCGCGTACGGCCAGGGCCTCGCGAACGAGTTCGAGAAGAAGGCGAAGGCGCTCGGCCTGAAGGTGCTGTCGCACGACGCGACCAACGACAAGGCGGTCGACTTCCGCGCGATCCTGACGAAGGTCAAGGGCGAGAACCCGGACGCGATCATGTACGGCGGCATGGACGCCACCGGCGGCCCGCTCGCGAAGCAGGCGAAGCAGCTCGGCCTGCGCGCGAAGATCCTGTCCGGCGACGGCGTGTGCACCGACTCGCTGGCCGAACTGGCCGGCCCGGCGGCCGACAACGTGCTGTGCTCGCAGGCCGGCGCCGCGCTCGAGAAGATGCCGGGCGGCGCGGACTTCCTCGCGAAGTACCAGAAGCGCTTCAACCAGGGCATCAAGTTCGATGCGCCGTTCGCGTATGACGCGGTCTACATCGCGGTCGACGCGATGAAGCGCGCGAACTCGACCGATCCGGCGAAGATCCTCGCGGCGATGCCGTCGACGAAGTACGACGGCGTGATCGGCACGACGACGTTCGATTCGAAGGGCGACCTGACGCACGGAATCATCTCGATCTACGGCTACAAGAGCGGCAAGAAGACCTTCCTCGACCAGGTGAAGATGTAACCCGCCGCGGCGCCGGTGCGACGGGCACGCCACCCGTCTGCGCCGGCGCCGCGCGGGCCGAATTCTGATTCACGGAGACGAAGCATCATGTGTGCAATGGCGTATGCAGAGTTTCAACAGGAGTTGAAGAAGGCACAGCTGACGGCGCGCGAGTTCGCCCGCCTGATCCGGATGAACGAAAGCTCGATCACGAACTACTCGAGCAAGGGCACAGTCCCGTCCCACCTCGCGGTCATCGCGAAACTGATCGGCACGATGGCCGCGCACGAGATCGATTTCCGGCGCGTGATCCGGCAGATGCGGATCGAACCGAAACGGCCGCGCGGCGGCGGTGCGTTTCCTGCGGTGGAAAAACCGCGTTCCGGAAAGACGGCGAAAGCCGACGCCTGAGCCCAGGCATGCGTCGACAACGGCACGAGGCTTGCCGCTCGACGCTCAATCGAATGTCATCTCACGGGCAACGCGACACGCGACGCCCGACCCTCACCCCACCGCCCGCACGTGCTCGAGCAGCGCCTGCAACGGATGCCGCACCTGCTTCGACGACATCCGCTTCACCTGGCTGCGGCACGAATAGCCGGTCGCCAGCGCCTCGCCTTCGTCCTCCGGGCCGTCCACGTGCGCCGCCCACGACTGCGCGTAGATCGTCTTCGACGTCGCGAGATTGCGCGCCTCGTGCCCGTAGGTACCCGACATCCCGCAGCACCCGGTGGCCTGGACCTTCAACCGCAGCCCGCGCCGCGCGAATACCTGGGCCCATTGCTTGCCGCTGTCGGGCGCATTGGTCTTCTCGGTGCAGTGCGGCAGCAACCGGAACGACGTGGGCACGCCGCCGACACCGACACCGACACCGGCTTCCGGCAACGCCTGCAGCAACCACTCCTGCGGCAGCGCAACCTTCGGCACATCGGTGAGCCCCGTCACCTTCAGGTACTCCTGCCGATACGTGAGCGTCATCGCCGGATCGAGGCCGACCAGCGCGACACCCGAGCGCGCCAGCGCGGCCAGCTGCGTCGCATTGCGGATCGCCGCCTGCTCGAACGCCCGCAGGAAGCCCTGCACGTGCAGCGCCTTGCCGTTCGGCGCGAGCGGCGCGAGCCACACCTGAAAACCCACGCGCGCCGCCAGTTCGATCAGCGTCGCCAGTTGCTCGGTATCGAAATAGCGCGTGAAGGTGTCCTGCACGATGACGACGCTGCGTGCGCGCTGCGCGTCGCTCAACGCGGCGAGCGCCTGCGGATCGGCCGGCTTCACCTGCCATTGACGGATCACGGCCGCGAGGTCGAAGCGGCTCAGCAGCGGGCTGTCGACCATGCCGACGTGCCGCTCCAGCATCGTGCGCACCCATCCCGAGCGCATCAGCCCGTTGTACAGCGCGGGCACCCGCGCCATCCACGGCATCGTGAATTCGAGCGAGCCGATCAGGTAGTCGCGCAGCGGCCGCTGGTAACGCCGGTGATACAGCTCGAGGAAACGCGAGCGAAACTCCGGCACGTTCACCTTCACCGGGCACTGCCCCGCGCACGACTTGCACGCGAGGCACCCGGCCATCGCGTCGTACACCTCGTGCGAGAAATCGGCTTCGCCGTTGCGCGCCGCGCGGCTGTTGCGCCAGCGCGTGGCAAGGCCGCCCAGGAACGGCTGCCGCGCGCGCGCCGCCGCGACGACGTCCACGCCGGCCTGCCCTTGCAGGCGCAGCCATTCGCGCATCAGCGACGCACGCCCCTTCGGCGATTGCACGCGTTCGCGCGTCGCCTTCCACGATGGGCACATCGCATCGTCCGGATCGAAGTTGTAGCACGCGCCGTTGCCGTTGCAGTGCATCGCGGTGCCGTAGCTCTGCCATACACGCTCGTCGATCTGCCGGTCGTGGTCGCCGCGCGTCGGCACTTCGTCGATCTTGAGCAGCCGCATCGTGTTCTCCGGCGGCGTCGCGATCTTGCCCGGGTTGAACTGGTTGTGCGGATCGAACGCGGCCTTCAGCTGCTGCAGCGACGGGTACAGCTCGCCGAAGAACGCCGGCGCATATTCGGAGCGCACGCCCTTGCCGTGCTCGCCCCACAACAGGCCGCCGTGGCGCTGCGTGAGCTCGGCCACCGCATCCGACACGGGCCGCACCAGCGCCGCCTGCTTCGGGTCCTTCATGTCGAGCGCCGGCCGCACGTGCAGCACGCCCGCATCGACGTGCCCGAACATCCCGTATAGCAGCCCGTGACCGTCGAGCAGCGCGCGGAATTCGGCGATGTACGCGGGAAGGTTCTCGGGCGGCACCGCGGTGTCCTCGACGAACGGCTGCGGGCGCGCCTCGCCCTGCACGTTGCCGAGCAGGCCGACCGCGCGCTTGCGCATCGCATACACGCGCTTCACCGCGTCGTCGCCGGCCGCGAGCGTGTGGCCCAGGCGCTCCACGCTCGTATCGGTGCGCAGATGCTCGACGAACGCGCGCGCACGCGCGTCGACGTCGTCCGCATCGTCGCCGCTGAATTCGATCAGGTTGATGCCGAGCGTCGGCCGAGCGTCGTCCTGCGGGAAATACTCGGCCACGCTGCTCCACACGAAGTCCTTCATCGCCAGCATCAGCACCTTCGAGTCGACCGTCTCGATCGACAGCGGCTGGTGCGAGAGCAACGCGCGGGCATCGCGCAGCGCGTCCATGAAGCCCGCGTAGCGCACGTTGACCAGCACCGACACCTTCGGGATCGGCAGCACGTTGAGCTTCGCCTCGACGACGAAGCCGAGCGAGCCTTCCGCGCCGCACAGCACGCTGTTCAGGTTGAAGCGGCCGTCGGGTTCGCGCAGGTGCGCGAGGTCGTAGCCGGTCAGGCAGCGGTTGAGCTTCGGAAACTTCGCTTCGATCAGCGCCGCCTTGTCGTCGCTGATGCGCCGCGCGGTGCGGTAGACCTTGCCGATGCGGTCGTCGCGCGCGCAGCGGCGCTCGAGCTCGTCGTCCGCGAGTGCTTCGCTGTGCAGCTGCTCGCCGCCCATCAGCACGAAATCGAGCTCGAGCACGTGGTCGCGCGTCTTGCCGTATGTGCAGCTGCCCTGCCCGCTCGCGTCGGTGTTGATCATCCCGCCGACGGTCGCGCGGTTCGACGTCGACAGTTCCGGCGCGAAGAACAGCCCGTGCGGCTTCAGCGCCGCATTGAGCTGATCCTTGACGACGCCCGCCTGCACGCGCACCCAGCGCTGCTCGACGTCGATTTCGAGAATCCGGTTCATGTTGCGCGACAGGTCGACCACCACGCCGTCGGTCAGCGACTGCCCGTTGGTGCCCGTGCCGCCGCCGCGTGCAGCCACCGCGACGTCGCGATGCGCGGGCTCGGCGAGCAGCCGCGCCAGCAGCCGGACGTCCTCCGCATGCGCGGGGCAGATCACCGCTTGCGGCAAACGCTGGTAGATCGAGTTGTCGGTGGCCTGCACCGTCCGGTTCGCATGATCCGCGCGGATTTCCCCGGCGAATCCGGCGGCCTGCAGCGCGGCGAGAAAGTCACGGTACGCATGCGCGGGCGGGTTGGCGGGACGGGGCAGCGAGGCGATCGACATGGGGTAAACGCGGCAGTGTAGGTGGAACCGGCCGGCTCGCGTGGCCGAAACATGATTTTTTAGCAAGTTTCCACGCGACCGGGAATTCCAGTATCTTTGGATAATGCACGAGAAACAAACGAATTCTGCTCCGGCGAATATTGCATAAAACTCATGAATTACCGTCGCCTTACCCCGTCGATGTCGCTGCTGCTGGTGTTCGAGGCCGCCGCGCGGCATGAAAGCTACACGCGCGCGGCCGAGGAGCTGTCGCTGAGCCAGAGCGCGATCAGCCGGCAGGTTCAGACGCTCGAGGATCAGCTCGGCGTGCCGCTGTTCCGGCGCGAGGGCCGCTCGGTCAAGCTGACCGAGGTCGGGCGCCGCTACTTCACCGAGCTGAGCGGTGCGCTGGGGCGCATCCGCGGCGCGACGCTGCAGGCGATGTCGCACCAGGCGGGCGCCGGCACGCTGCGGCTCGCGACGCTGCCCACGTTCGGCTCGAAATGGCTGCTGCCGCACCTGCACGATTTCTACGCCGCGCATCCGGGCGTGACCGTGCACCTCCATTCGCGGATCGGCGGCATCGATTTCCTCAACGACGACCTCGATGCGGCCATTACCGTCGGCGCGGGCGACTGGCCGGGCCTGCACGCGCACCGGCTGTACAACGAGTTCCTGATCGCGATCGCGCCGCCGGACACCGGCAGCGCAAACCGCCGCAAGGCCGACGCACGCACGCCGGCGTGGGCCGCGAAGCAGACGCTGCTCGGCGTGACGAGCAACCAGCAGGCGTGGGCGGAGTGGTTTTCGCACTATCGGCTCGACCATCGGCAGATGCGCATCGGCCCGAGCTTCGAGCTCACGTCGCACCTGATCCAGGCGGTGCGGGCCGGGATGGGGATCGGGCTGGTGCCGAAGGTGCTGGTGGAAGACGAGCTGAGCCGCCACGAGCTCGTGTCGATTGGCGACGCGATCACCAGCCAGCGCAGCTACTACCTCGTCTACCCGCCGGGGAACGAGACGCTGCCGTCGCTCGTCGCGTTCCGCGAATGGCTGCTGAAGTCGTGCTGAAACGCGGCCGTCGTCGGGCCGCTCAGGTGCGCCATTCGCCGAGAATCTGCTCGGCCAGGTAGTCGCACGGCGGGCGCGCGGACTGCGCGCTGCGCGCGAGCACGACCTCCATTTCGCCGAGCGGCGGCAGCCCGTGGCTTTCCGACAGCTGCACGAGATGATCGGGAACGCAGCAGCGCGCCAGCGGCGCGACCGCGAGCCCGGCCTCCACCATGCTGAGCAGGCCGAGGTGGCTCGGGCTCTCGTACGACATCCGGTACGGGATCTTCCGCCGGTTCAGCGCCTTGACCGCGTGATCGCGCGCCGCGCTGCCGCCGTGCGTGAAAAAAGCCACCGGCAGCGGCCGTTCTTCCCACACGTTGCGCTTCGGCGAGCCGGCCCAGACGAGCGGTTCGAGCCGGATCAGCTCGCCGGTCACCCCCTTGATCCGCGTGAGGCACGCGAGGTCGACCGTGTTGTCCTTCAGCATCGGCACGAGCGCGCTGCTCGGCTGGCCGATCACGCGTATTTCCACGCGCGGATGCATCGCGGCGAACTTGCCGAGCACCTGCGGCAGCAGCGACGAAATGTAATCGTCGGGCACGCCGATCGTCACGCGGCCGCGGATCTCCGGGCGCACGACCGACGCCCACGCCTCGTCGCGCATCGCCAGCATCCGGCGGCCGTATTCGGCGAGCATCGCGCCGTCGTCGGTCGGCGTCACGTTGCGCGTGTCGCGGATGAAGAGCGGCTTGCCGAGCGCATCTTCTAGCGCCTTGATCTGCATGCTCACCGCCGACGGCGACCGGTGCACGGCCTGCGCGCCCTGCGCGAACGATCCGGATTCCGCCACGGCCACCACCATCGCGAGCACGTCGAGGTCGAGCTTTTTCATCGTTTTCAGAAAAACTGATTAATTGATTCAGTTTATCCCGTTTTACTGTTCTCCTCCACGGTCGGACAATGCATCCCGTCAGCCCTCACTCGTTGCAGGAATCATCAGACATGCATACGTCCGGATCGCTCTACGGATTTCTCGTCATCGGCGGCATGCTCGCGGTCACGCCCGGGCCGAACATGGTCTACGTGATGTCGCGCTCGATCGCGCAGGGTCGCACCGCGGGGCTCATCTCGCTCGGCGGCGTGATGATCGGCTACCTGTTCTACATGTTCGGTGCGGCGTTCGGGATCACGACGCTGTTCATGAGCGTGCCCTACGCGGGCAGTGTTCTGGCCGTGGTCGGTGCGGCGTACCTGTTGTATCTCGCGTGGCAGGCCGTCCGGCCCGGTGGCCGCTCGCCGTTCGAGGTGCGGGCGTTGCCGAGCGAACGCCCGCTTCGGTTGCTCGCGATGGGCGCGACGACCAGCGTGCTGAACCCGAAGCTCGCGATGCTGTTCATTTCGCTGCTGCCGCAGTTCATCGACTACGGGAACGGCAGCGTCCTCGGGCAATCGCTGTTTCTCGGTTCGCTGCTGATTACCGCGTTCGCTTGCGCGAACGGGCTGGTGGCGATCTGTTCGAGCCGCATCGCGACGTTCCTGCACGGGCGCCCGACGCTGCTGCTCGCGCAGCGCTGGGCGATGGGGCTCATTCTCGGCGGACTCGGCGTGCAGATGGTGGTCGATGCGTCGAAGATGGCGGGCATGGCTTAGAGCGCCAGTCACGCCATCGAGCGGATGCCACCGGAACCAGGACAGCCGCGCGCCGGTTTTACGCGAGATAGCCGGAAACGCCGTCCCAGAGCAGTTTCAACGCGGTCACCGCGAGCAATCCGTAGCAACTCCGGTAGATCAGGCGCTGGTCCAGCCTGCCGTGAAGCCGCCAGCCGCACACCACGCCGGCCGGAATGGCAAGCAGGCACACCGCCATCAACGCCCAGACGTTCGCGGTCGGCTGCACGATCAGCAGCCACGGCACCGCCTTGATCGCATTGCCCACTGTGAAGAACAGGCTCGTCGTTCCCGCGTACATCTCCTTGCTGAGGCCGAGCGGCAGCAGATACATCGCAAGCGGCGGACCGCCCGAGTGCGCGACCATCGTCGTGACACCCGATGCAAGGCCGGCCGAGACGGCCTTCGGCGACGAACGCGGACGAACCGTCGGTTTCGCGCCGCCCCTCACCCACAGCCCGACGAAGACCAGCGTGACCACCGCCATCAACAACTCGATGGCGCGATGGTCGAGAAAGCGGAAAGCCAGGTAACCGAACCCGATACCGATCACCAGCCCCGGCAGGAGCAGCACGAGGTCGGGCTTCGACCACGTCGACGGCTTCCAGTACCGCAGCGCGAACAGGTCCATCGCGATGAACAACGGGGCGAGCAAGCCGCCGGCCGTCACCGGGTCCATCACGAGTGACAGCAACGGAATGCCGATGATCGCGAATCCGCCACCGAACGCGCCGCGCATGAACGCGATCACGAACACCCCGGCAAACGCGATCAGGATCGTGGCCAGCGTCAATTGCAGGCCCATCGCAGCAGGCGTCACCATCCCGACCTCCCTACCGGTTCGAATCGCGGCGTGACGGACAGCCACGGAGCGGGTCGCACCGGCGACATCGCCGCACGGTGGATCCGGGTTGAACGCGTTGCACGCATGCTGCTTCTCCAATGGGATGCCGGGGAGATGCGGTACACCAACGCACCGTTGGCCGCACGGGCCGCACAAGCATGTCAGCCCCGGTACAATCGACTTGATGAAAGCAGAATGCACCGCCGCCTGCCTCAGTGCAATTAAAACATTGAACTCGGTGCAATAATCATTGTTATCGGTGCAATCCATGTCGAATTCCGAGTATCTGCAGTTGGCGGACGCGATCGCCGCCCAGATTGCCGACGGCACGCTCAGGCCGGGTGACCGCCTGCCTCCACAGCGTCATTTCGCTGACCAGCATGCCATCGCCGCATCGACGGCGGGACGGGTTTATGCGGAACTGCTGCGCCGCGGCCTGGTGGTCGGTGAAGTCGGCCGGGGCACTTTCGTGTCGGGCGAGACGCGACGCGGGGCCGCTGCGCCGGGCGAGCCGCGCGGCGTTCGGATCGATCTCGAGTTCAACTACCCGACCGTCCCGGCCCAGACCGCGTTGATCACCAGAAGCCTGCGCGGATTGCACCGACCTGCGGAGCTCGACGCCGCGTTACGCGAGGCGACGAGTACCGGGACCCCGGCCATCCGAAGCGTCGCCGCCGCGTATCTGGCGCAGCATGAATGGGCTCCGTCGCCCGACCAGCTGGTGTTTACCGGCAACGGGCGGCAAAGCATCGCCGCGGCCGTTGCCGCGGTCGTGCCGACCGGCGGGCGCTGTGGCGTGGAGGCACTGACCTACCCGTTCATCAAGGGCATCGCGGCCAAGCTGGGGATCTCGCTGGTGCCGCTGGCGATGGACGAAGACGGCGTTCGGCCCGACGCCGTGCAAAAGGCCCACCGCGAGGCCAGGCTGTCGGCGATCTACGTCCAGCCAGCCATCCAGAATCCGCTTGGCACGACGATGAGCGCCGCTCGCCGCGCCGACCTGCTGCGTGTCGTCGATAAGCTCGACATACCGGTCATCGAAGACAACGTTTACGGCTTTCTCGGCGACGAGCCGCCGCTGGCCGCACTCGCCCCGGATGCCTGCATCGTGATCGACAGCCTGTCCAAGCGGGTCACGCCAGGCCTGACCCTCGGCTTCATCGTGCCGCCGCCGCGGCTGCGCGAAAGCGTGATGGCGTCGGTACGCTCGGGGGGATGGACCGCTTCCGGGTTCGCGTTTGCAGCCGCGCAGCGATTGATGCGCGACGGCACCGTGGCCGAACTCGCGAGATTGAAACGCATCGACGCCAGCGCGCGGCAGGCGCTGGCGATCGAGCGTCTCGCGGATTTCGATGTCCGGACCAACGGCAAGTGCTATCACCTGTGGCTGACGTTGCCGGCGCACTGGCGTTCGCAAGCCCTCGTCGCAGCCGCGGCCCGGCGCGACATCGGGCTGACGCCGTCGACCACCTTCGCCGTTTCGTCCGGCCATGCGCCGAACGCAGTCCGGCTCGCGCTGGCCGCGCCGAGCATGGATCAGCTCGATGCCGGCCTGCGCACGCTGACCGCGATGCTGAACGGCCGGGAGGACGATTTCGACGCGACCGAGTAAGCAGCGCGCGGATGCGTCGGTATGCACCGCCCACGTGATTCGGTATCCGGATCAATACAAGCCGTCATCGCCGATCACCCGCCAGCGGTGCCACGCCGTCACTTCGTCAGCAGCTCGGCCTCCAGCTCGCGCAGCCGTTCCGGAAACCGGACGCGCAGCACCAGGAACCACCCGAGCCCGATCGCCAGCAGCGCGACGAACACATAAGGCAGCCACGCATAGACGCCCGCCGGCACCGGATACACGCTGCCGGCCAGCGGAATCGCGAGCAGCACGACCGCGACGACGCTGATCACCACATGCCGCGCACGCAGCCGGCGCTGCCGGCGCAGATAAAGCGGCGCGCCGATCGCCACCAGCACGTACGCAAGCAGCCAGCCGTACGTCGCGATCGAACTGAGATAGCCATACGAATCGAGCAGCGCGGTGCCGCGTGCGGTGAACACCAGCGCGGTCACCAGCGCCAGCACCGCAATCAGCGCCACCGCGACGTGCGGCGTCGCATTCCGCTCGTGCGCGTGGCCCGTCGACGCATGCAGCACACCCTGCCGCCCGAATGTATAGACGATCCGCGCCGCCGCATTGATCGACGAAAAGAATGCCGCGAAGAAACTCAGCGCCACACCCGCGTCGATCAGCACGCCGACCCAGCCGGCCCCGAGCCGATGCGCGAGCACCGCGAGCGGGCCGTCGACCTGATCGAGCGGCGGCGTCTGCCCGTGGAACGCGCTCACCATCCCGTACGCGCCGATCACGAACAAGATCGCCGGCCCGACGACGCTGATCAGCACCGCACGCGGAATCGCGCGGAACGGGTCACGTGCTTCCGCGCCGAGCACGGTCGCACTCTCGAACCCCGTGAAGCTGAAGAACGCGAGCACCATCCCGAGCTGCAACTGCGTCGGCTTCACGCCTTCCAGCGTCAGTTGCGCGCGATCGACCGGATGCCCGCCGAACGCGATCGTCCCGACCACGACGACGGCGATCAGCAGCAGCGTCGCGAGTTCGACGAACAGCGTGAAACGCGTGGACAGCCGGATGTCGCGAAACGCGATGTACCACGCGGCGAACGCGGTGACGACCGTGAGCCCGAGCACCGCGCCGAGCGGTGTCGCGCTGCCGAGCAGCCCGGTCTCGCGGCCCAGCACCAGAAACGTGTTGATCGTCCCCTGCAGGATGCCCGCGGCGGCCACCGCATAGGCGATCAGCAGCGACCACCCGCAGATCGCGCCCCAGACCGGCCCGATGCCGGCCGACACGTACGCATACAGCGCGCCCGGCGACGCCGAATCGCGCGCGAACACCGAGATGCTCCACGACGCGAACAGCAGCGCGACGATCGCGAACAGGTAGGCCAGCCACGTGCCGTTGCCGGCCGTCGCGAATACGGCGGGGATCAGCACGCCGATCCCGCCCGACACGCCGACGAGGCCGATCGACTGCGCGATCAGTTCGGGCAGGCTCAGATAGTTGCGCCGCAGGCCGCCTGCCGGCGGCACGGTATCGTGCGCAGCCAATGCCTGCGCGGTGCTTGCTGGATGACTCATCGATTTATCTCGTCAGGAATGAAGCGAAGCCGTGTAGGCCGCCTGCGCAGCAGTGAAGGCTGCCAATGCGGCCACCTGGTTTCCTTGCCCATGTTTCGTCGCGGGAAATACGTCGGCACGACCCGGCTAATTCCACGAATGGCGCGCGGGCTTCACGCCGTTGAGGTAGTAGTTGCCGATCGCGTGATACTTCCAGCGCACCGGGTCGTGCAGCGTATGCACGCGCGCGTTGCGCCAGTGGCGGTCGAAGTTGTATTTCGCGAGCGTCGACTTGCTGCCGCCGAGCTCGAACAGCTTGCTCGCCGCGAGCAGCGACACCTCGGTCGTCGCGATCTTCGCCTCGCCCACCGCGATCGCGGCCTGCGCGACCGTTTCCTCGCTCGGCGCGCGCTTCGCCGCATCGACGAAGCGCCCCGAGCGCGCGAGCAGCGCTTCGGCCGCGTGCACGCGGTACGCGATGTCGCCGATCTGCGCGACCGTCAGCGGATCGTCGCTCGCGCGTTCGACGCCGCTGTCGATCCACGGGCGCGCATGCTGCTGCACGAACGCGATCGTGTCCTGCAGCGCGGCGCGCGCAATGCCGAGGTCGATCGCGGCGGTCGTGATCTGCGCGAACGGGCCCGCGAAGGTCGGGCGGTCGTACGAACGCTGCGTGTGGAAGATTTCGAACGGGCTCACGCGCACGTTCTCGACGATCACCGTGCCGCTCGCGGTCGTGCGCTGCCCGAAGCCGCTCCAGTCGTCCACGACGGTCAGCCCTGGCGCACCCTGCTGCACGAACGCGAGCACGGCCTGGTCCGACTCGTCGAGCGCGAGCACCGGAATCCAGTGCGCGAACAACGTGCCGGTCGAATAGAACTTGCGGCCGTTCAGCACGAACGCGTCGCCGTCGCGGCGCACACGCGTCTGGATGTCGAGCACGTTCTTGCCGCCCGCTTCCGAGAACGCGTTCCCATAGCGCGTGCCCTTCAGCACGAGATCGAAGAAGAAGCGCTTCTGCGCATCGCTGCCTTCGAGGCGGATATCCTCGATCAGGCAATAGTGGTTCTGCGGGATCTGGCCGAGCGACGGGTCGGCCTGCGAAACGATCGCGATCACCTCCGCGAGCGTCACGTTCGACACCTCCGCGCCGCCGTATTCGCGCGGCACGGTGATGCCCCACAGGCCGCTCGACGAAAACAGCTCGATCTCGTCGAACGGCAGCTTGCGCTCGCGGTCGCGCAACGCGGCGTGCTCGGCCAGTCGTGCCGCGACCTGGTGCGCGACGTCGAGTGCCTCGGCATCCGAGCCGATGACGGGAACGGAAGCGTGTGGGGTGCCCGCTTGTGGTTGCACGTTTTCTTCGATGATTTCCGTGGACATGTGTATTCCGGTAAAGCGCATGAACCGGCCGGCGGTGCCGCGAAGCGTCCGCCAGCCTCCTGTTTCGATATCCGAAACGTCGAACCTGGATGACCCGCAAGAGCGGTCGATGTCACCCGTTCGGTCGGCCTGCGCGCGGCATGCGCAAACGCGCGCCGCGCACCGGCCTCCGCATCACGCGGCAACCGCCTGCCGCTGCGCCTCGAGTTCGCGCACGAGCGGCAGCACGCGCTGGCCGAAGTACTCGACTTCCTCGATGAAATGCAGGAACCCCGCGAGCACGAGGTCGACACCGATCGCCTTCAGCGCGACGATGCGTTCGGCGATCTGCTGCGGCGTGCCGATCAGGTTCGTGCGGAAGCCGTCGTTGTACTGCACGAGATCCTCGAACGTCGACTTCGCCCAGTTGCCCTCGCCTTCAGGCGATGCCTTGCCGGCCTGCTTCACCGCATCGCCGAACGCGTGCACGGCCTCGACGTGCGCGTGCCGGATGATGTCGTCGAGCACGGCCTTCGCCTCTTCCTCGGTATCGCGTGCGATCACGAACGCGTTAACGCCGATCCGCACGCGATGACTGTTCGCCGCCGCCTTCGCGCGGATGTCGTCGATCTGCGCCTTCAGGTTCTCCGGCGTATTGCCGTTCGTGAAGTACCAGTCCGACACGCTCGCCGCGTTGTCGCGCGCCGCCCGCGAGCTGCCGCCCTGGAAAATCTCCGGATGCGGCTTCTGCACCGGCTTCGGGCTCAGCGTGTAGTCGTTGAAGCGGTAGAAATCGCCCTTGAACGTGAAGTTGTCCTGCGTCCAGATGCCCTTCAGCGCCTGGATGAATTCCTTCGAGCGCCGATAGCGTTCGTCGTGCTCGAGCCACGGCTCGCCGATCGCAGTGAATTCGCCCTTGAACCAGCCGCTCACGACGTTGATCGCGATGCGCCCGTTCGAGATGTGGTCGATCGTCGCGAGCTGCTTCGCGACCACGGCCGGATGCCACGGCCCCGGCAGGATCGCGGCGAGCACCTTGAGCTTCGTCGTCGCATGCAGCAGCGCCTGGCTGAACGACACCGACTCGTGCTGGTATTCGGCGCCGTAGCCGGCCGTGAAGCGGATCTGGCTCAACGCGTAGTCGAAGCCGGCCGCCTCGGCCGTGCGCGCGAGCTGCTGGTTGTATTCGAGGCTCCAGTCGGTACGCTGCTCGATCGTGCTGACGACGAGGCCGCCGCTGACGTTCGGCACCCAGTAGGCGAACTTGACGCCGTCGGCGGAAGAGTCGGGATGGCTCATGATTTTGTCCTGGTCGGAAGAGAAAACGCAGGCGGCCTACGCGGCCGCGACGGAAAGCGCATGCGGGCGCAATTGCGGCACCGCGCGATCGATGGCGAGCGCGATACGCGCGCGCAGCGCCGGGTTCGTGATCTGGTACTGGTCGAAATCGCCTTCGGACGCATACACGCCGATCGGCAGCGTGCGGGCCTGGAAGAAGCTGAACAGCGGACGGAGCTGATGGTCGACCACGAGCGCATGACGCTCGCTGCCGCCGGTGGCCGCGAGCAGCACGGGCACGTCGATCAGCGCTTCGTGATGCACGAGGTCGAACAGGTGCTTGAAGAGGCCCGTGTACGACGCGCGATACACGGGGCTCGCGACGACGAGCGCATCGGCCGTCTCGATCGCGCGGATCTGTGCATCGAGGTCGGCCGGCACCTGCGCGCGCGTCAGCGCGCCGGCCAGCCGGCCGCCGATCTCGCCGAGTTCGATCAGCCGTGTTTCGATCGGCAGCGCGGCGCCGAGCGCCGTGACGATCGCGTCGGTCAGCGCCAGCGTGCGCGACGGCCGTTGCAGGCCGCCCGATATCGCGACCACGTTGATTGCATTGCTCATCGGTTGCATTCCCATTGTCGAGTCGGGTGCCGACGCACCCGTCACGTCATGAGTCAGCAAGGAGCGTGCCATTTCAATGATCGAGCGGGGAAACGATCGTCTGCATGACGAAATGCATCGCGATCGACTGCCAGTCGCGGCGGCGCCGTTGTTCGCGCACGTCGATAAGCGTGCCAGCCATGGCGTCACAACCATATTCCACAGTGCGATGAACTCGGGGAAACAACGCTGCTGATCCGCTGCTGCGTGATCAGCAGCGCGATGTGCGGCAGGCAGGTTTTTCCGCTTCGACACGGATTCCGGCAGGCGCACGGCCTCCACCGGCACGCATTGGCGCCCGCTTTTCCCGTTCACGCGCCGACGCGACGCCTCCCACCCGTGTCGCAGCGCCGGCATGGCTGCTGCATCGTCGCTTTGCGTGCCGCCGATCGCCATGCCGCTCGACCTTGTCGTGCGCGACTGCGTCCAGCGCAGCAATCCCGCATTGGTTATCAGAAATCGATGTTTCCCGCGTTGCGCGAAACGTTGAACACTCTGCTGATCACGCAGCACCCGGCCAGCAACGCCCGCCGCGGCCTGACCGTTTTCGTGCAGCCACCCGACACATTCATCGCCATGACACTCATTACCGTATCGCCCCGCGCGGAAGGCCTGCGCGTCGTCGCGCCGCCCCGCGACGAACCGCCGCCCCCTGACGCGCTGCAAATCGCCGAGCGCCTGGCGGCCGGCTTTGCACGCACCGCGGCCGAGCGCGACCAGCAGGGCGGCACGCCGAAGGCCGAGCGCGATCAGTTGCGCGACAGCGGCCTGCTCGCGCTGAGCATCCCCGCCGCTTACGGCGGCCTCGGCGCGAGCTGGCGCACGACGCTCGACGTCGTCCGGGTGCTCGCGGCCGCCGACAGTTCGCTCGCGCACGTGTTCGGCTTCCACCACCTGATGCTCGCAACGGTGCGGTTGTTCGGCGCGCCTGCGCAGTGGGAATCGTGGTTCGAACGCACCGCGCGCCAGCGGTGGTTCTGGGGCAATGCGCTGAATCCGCTCGACGCGCGCACGATCAGCCGCTCGCGCGGCGCATGGCATGAATTCAGCGGCCAGAAGAGCTTTTGCTCGGGGGCGCTCGATTCGCAGATGCTGATCGCGTCCGCGCACGATGCGCAGACGCGCGCATTCCTGATCGCGGCCGTGCCGACACAGCGCAGCGGCATCTCGATCGCCGACGACTGGAACAACATCGGCCAGCGCCAGACCGACAGCGGCACGGTCACGTTCGAGAAGGTGCGCGTCGAGGATCACGAATTGCTGACGGACCCCGGCCCACTGTCGACGCCGTTCGCGTGCCTGCGCCCGCTCGTCGCGCAGCTCGTGCTGACGAACGTGTATCTCGGCATCGCCGAAGCCGCGTTCAACGACGCGCGGCACTACACGCTGCACGAGGCGCGGCCTTGGCCCGGCGCGCAGGTCGCGAGCACCGGCGACGATCCGTACATCCTCGGCCAGTACGGCGAATTCTGGGTCGGGCTCGAAGCCGCGCGCGTGCTCGCCGACCGCGCGGCGGATCGGCTCGACGCCGCATGGTCGCGCGATGCGGCACTCACCCAGGCGGAGCGCGGCCAGGTCGCGCTCGCCACGGCCGCCGCGAAGGTGTCGGCCGCGCGCACCGGGCTCGATCTCTGTACGCGGATGTTCGACGTCGCCGGCGCACGCGCGACGCACGGCGCGCTGCGGCTCGACCGGCACTGGCGCAACCTGCGCACCCACACGCTCCACGACCCGCTCGCGTACAAGATCCGCGAGATCGGCGAATGGGCGCTCAAGCGAACCTATCCGACGCCGGGCTTCTACTCGTGAATCACACCCCTACCGATGCGTGGCCCGACGCCGCGCCCGTCCTCACGCTGCCCGACCGGCCCCCGCTCGCGACATCCATTCGTGCCCGCGCGCAGGTGTTCGTCGATCCGCGCTCGGTCGCGCTACTCGACCGGATTCGCCTGGTCGCGCCGAGCGACGCGAACGTGCTGATCGTCGGCGAGACCGGCACCGGCAAGGAACTGATCGCGCGCCACGTGCATGGCCTCAGCCGCCGCAGCAGCGGACCGTTCATCGCGGTGAACTGCGGCGCCTTCTCCGAAACACTCGTCGAGAGCGAACTGTTCGGCCACGAGAAAGGCGCGTTTACCGGCGCCTTCAGCGCGAAGCCCGGCTGGTTCGAAGCCGCGAACGGCGGCACGCTGTTTCTCGACGAGATCGGCGACCTGCCGCTGTCGATGCAGGTCAAGCTGCTGCGCGTGCTGCAGGAGCGCGAGGTCGTGCGGCTCGGTTCGCGCACCGGCGTGCCGATCGACGTGCGCGTGGTTGCCGCGACCAACGTGGATCTGCAGCAGGCCGTCGCGAACGGGCAGTTTCGCGGCGACCTGTTCTACCGGCTCAACGTCGTGCAGCTCGCGGTGCCGACGCTGCGCGAACGCCCGGGCGACATCCTGCCGCTCGCGCGCCACTTCTTCGACGACTACCGCAGCCGCCTCGGCTACGGGCCGCGCAGCATCGATCCGCGCGCCGAACGCCGGCTCGAGGCACACGGCTGGCCCGGCAACATCCGCGAACTCGAGAATGTGATCCATCATGCGCTGCTCGTGAGCCGGAGCGATTCGCTGCAGGAGGCCGATCTGCATATCGCGTCGTCGGGTGTGCCGACGGCCGCCTTGAATACGTCAGCGCCGGAACCCGACCCGGCCGCCGGCGCGCAGGCCGCACTCGAACGCGCGCTGCGCGACCTGTTCGACGAGGATCACGGCAACCTGTTCGAACGCATCGAGGACACCGTGATGCGCGTCGCGTTCGAATTCAGCCACCGCAACCAGATCCAGGCCGCGCGGCTGCTCGGCATCAGCCGCAATGTGCTGCGGGCGCGGCTGATTCGCGCGAAGGAAATTGCGGCGGTGAAGTAGCCGCGTATGGGAGGCGCACCGCTGCCCGGCTCCGGCGGGGTCGCGTCGCGTATCGTGCGTCAACGTTCAAACCTGATGTATCGTGGCGCGAGCCAGAGCTTGAGCAGGCGGTCGAACCGTAGCGGTAAACGATCAACGCAGCGTCTTTGTCGTCCACAGGTGCCCACCTCCCCAATCGGTGGACACCCATGCTCGTTGGTCAGCGCGCCGTGATGTAGACGTCGAGAACGGCCCCCTTCCTGTCGCTCAACCTCAATTGCTATAAATCAGACCGCGAGCGGCGCCGTTGACGTAAATCCTGCCATACGTGTTCCAGTCGCCGGCCATCACGCCCGAGCCGCCGAATTGGTGCGCGTCATCGTTGAAGCGCGCCCACGTTGCACCCCCGTCGTCGGAATGGTAAATGCCCCAGACGCCATTCAATGTGCCTT
>NZ_JAAGPH010000113.1:0-27637 GCF_017104705.1 Burkholderia sp. Se-20373
GCCTCGCGCGCTCGCTCGAACTGTGGCGCCGCTTCACGCCCGCGCTGCGCGACCGGATGCGCGAAGCGCTCGAGCAAGTCGCCGCCGGTGCGAAATCGCGTGACGTGCGCGAGATCGTCGAGAAGGCACTCGCGTAACGCCATCGCCCGCGTCGCGCCTGCGCGATACAGCCGGTGCCGCCCGTCGCGGCACCGGCTTTTTTATGGTGTGAAGACTGCTGGAACCGCGCGCAATCGCGGGGAGCGACCGCGCCGCCTGCCGTCGCGTCAAGCGCGTCCCGCCGGTTTCCACCACCGGAAAACCGGGCCGGGCCGGCCGCCCGGCCATGTAACCGGACGAAAAAAGCCGGTGGCACGGGAGGCGCGGCGGGTAAAATTGCGGCTATTCAAGGATTCTTTTGGCCTTCTGGAGTCTGTCATGTCCATTGCCCGCCGCACCACGCTGTCGAAGTTCCTGATCGAACAGCAACGTGAGACCAACAACCTCCCCGCTGACCTGCGCCTGCTGATCGAAGTCGTCGCACGCGCATGCAAGGCGATCAGCTACAACGTGTCGAAGGGCGCGCTCGGCGAAGCGCTCGGCACCGCCGGCAGCGAGAACGTCCAGGGCGAAGTGCAGAAGAAGCTCGACATCCTGTCGAACGAAATCCTGCTCGACGCGAACGAATGGGGCGGCAACCTCGCCGCGATGGCATCGGAAGAAATGGAAACGTTCTTCCCGATCCCGGCGAACTACCCGCGCGGCGAATACCTGCTCGTGTTCGATCCGCTCGACGGCTCGTCGAACATCGACGTGAACGTGTCGATCGGCACGATCTTCTCGGTGCTGCGCTGCCCGGACGGCAAACAGGCCACCGAGGAATCGTTCCTGCAACCCGGCACGCAGCAGGTTGCGGCCGGCTACGCCGTGTACGGCCCGCAGACGGTGTTCGTGCTGACCACCGGCAACGGCGTGAACTGCTTCACGCTCGACCGAGAAGTCGGCTCGTGGGTGCTCACGCAGAGCAACATGCAGATCCCGGCCGACACGCGCGAGTACGCGATCAACGCATCGAACGCGCGCCACTGGTACGACCCGGTCAAGCGCTACGTCGACGAACTGAACGCCGGCAAGGACGGCCCGCGCGGCGACAACTTCAACATGCGCTGGATCGCATCGATGGTGGCCGACGTGCACCGGATCCTGAACCGCGGCGGCATCTTCATGTACCCGGCCGACAAGCGCACGCCCGATCGCCCGGGCAAGCTGCGCCTGATGTACGAAGCGAACCCGATGTCGTTCATCGTCGAACAGGCGGGCGGCGCCGCGACGACCGGCACGCAGCGCATCATGGAAGTGCAGCCGACGGGCCTGCATCAGCGCGTCCCTGTGTTCCTCGGTTCGAAGAACGAAGTCGAGCGCGTGACGGGCTACCATCAAGAAAAGCAATAAATTTGCACTGCAGCACTAGACAGTGTCGCGCGACGTACGTAGAATCGCGGCTCTCGATGTGACCCCAACGGGTCGCATCGCAGTGAAACGAAGCGGGGAAGTTTGCCGAGTCGATGAGTTTCGCGAAACAGCAGCAGCAAGCTGAAAAAATTTCGCAAAACCTATTGCCAAGGCCTCAGATTTCACCTTATAATTTCGTTTCTCTGATGCCGGTGTAGCTCAGTTGGTAGAGCAGCGCATTCGTAATGCGAAGGTCGTAGGTTCGACTCCTATCTCCGGCACCAAGTTATAAAGGGCTGACAAGCGATGCTTGTCAGCCCTTTTCTCATTCCGGGCGCCCAATCGCGCGCTGCCCTTCTTCTCTCCGCGTCCGCTCCGCTTGCGGGCATCACCCGACTCCCGCGCCGCACGCCGCCGATTACAATCGCCGGACCACTCCGCCCTTTCCGAGCATCATGCGCACCTGGCGTCTCGAGCGACCGAACCTCACCGGGCAACTGGACGTATCTCGTGCAACGCGCCTCGTCGCCGCGATCGGCAGCAACGAGCCCAACGCATTCGCAGCCGAAGTGCTGAAGCTGTTCGACGATGCGCTGTCGGTCACGCAATGCACGATCTTCGCGTACGAGTTCGGCAACCGCCCGCGCACGCTATCCGTCGCCGACCATCGCGGCGGCCGCTACCTGCGCGACGTCGCCGACACCTACGCGCGACACTTCTACGCGCTCGACGGCAACCAGAAGATCGTGTCGAGCGCACCTCGCGGCACGCGCCGCCACGACCTGCTGCTGCACCAGCAGGCCGGCGACGAGATCGTTCATGAAGCGTATCGAGCGGCCTGCTACCGCGGCCCCGACGTGTCCGACCGGCTGTCGTTGCTGATGCAGCCCAACGATGCGAGCTGGCTGTCGATCAATTTGTACCGCGCGCATCGCAGCGGCGCGTTCCAGCCGCGCGAGATCGCGGAGATCGAAGCGCTCGCGCCGCTGATCGCGCAGGCCGCGAAGCATCACTACGCGCTCGCCGATGCCGCGCAGATCGGAATCCCGCAACGGATGCTCGCGCGGTTACGCAGCGCCTGCCCGGCGCTGTCCAAGCGTGAACTCGACGTGCTGCGCGGTGTGCTCGAAGGCCAGAGCGCACAAGAGATCGGCGAGACGATCGGCGTGAAGGTGTCGAGCGTCGTCACGTACCAGAAACGCGCGTACCGGCGCCTGGGCATCTCGAGCCAGCGCCAGTTGTTCGCGCTCTGCCTGCAGCCCTGAACCGAACCGGCCGGCGATGGCCGAATCGGGGTAAATCCCGGTCGGCTTGCTGTACCCGGAATGGGGACAGCGGACTTCCGCCCGGCTTCCATACTGCTTCGACTGCCTGCACGCGTTTGCCCCGGCGCGCGTGCACGTCGAACCGCCCTCCCCCGGAAGCCAACGATGAATATCGACTTCAAGCCCTACCCGTTCGTCGCCGAGCGCCATCCCGCGCATCTGCCGGCCTGCGACGACGGTATCGATACGCACCGGCATCGCGTAGCGATCATCGGCGGCGGCCCCGTCGGCCTCGCCGTCGCGCTCGGCCTCGCGAACCATGGCATCCGCAGCGTGCTGATCGAGGCCGACGATGCGGTCTGCCACGGCAGCCGCGCGATCTGCATCTCGCGGCGCAGCCTCGAGATCATCGAGCGGCTCGGCGCGCTCGGCGACTTTCTGCGCACGGGGCTGCCGTGGACCGGCGGACGCAGCTTCTACCGTCGCGACGAAGTGCTGCATTTCACGATGCCGCAGGACGAAAACCAGAAGCTGCCGCCGATGATCAATCTCGCGCAGTATCACATCGAGCAGTTCCTGCTCGACGCCGCGCTGCGTCGCCCCGAACTCATCGAGATCCGCTGGCAGGCGAAAGTCACCGGCGTGACCCGGCAACCGGACGGTGTGCGCCTGGACGTCGACACCCCGCTCGGCAGCTACGCACTCGACACCGACTGGGTCGTCGCATGCGACGGCGGGCGCAGCACGATGCGCGAGGCGCTCGGCCTGTCGCTGCAGGGCACGAGCTACGAGGGCCGCTACGTGATCGTCGACATCGCGCTCGCCAGCGACCGGCCGACCGAACGGCTCGCATACTTCGATCCGTCGTCGAACCCGGGCTCGACGGTACTCGTCCACAAGCAACCCGACAACGTGTGGCGGATCGACTACCAGTTGCGCGACGATGAGGATCCCGAAGCGGCTATCAAACCGGAGAACGTGATTCCCCGCGTGCAGAACCTGCTCGACATGATGGGCGAGCACGGCGACTGGTCGCCGATCTGGATCACAATCTACAAGGCGAATGCACTGACGCTCGAACGCTATCGGCACGGCCGCGTGCTGTTCTGCGGCGACGCCGCGCATCTCGTGCCGATCTTCGGCGTGCGCGGCGCGAATTCGGGCATCGACGATGCCGACAACCTTGCATGGAAACTCGCGTACGTGACTCGTGGGCTCGCTTCGGACACGCTGCTCGAC
This sequence comes from Burkholderia sp. Se-20373, assembly GCF_017104705.1. NCBI lineage: Bacteria > Pseudomonadati > Pseudomonadota > Betaproteobacteria > Burkholderiales > Burkholderiaceae > Burkholderia > Burkholderia sp. Se-20373. The sequence goes on from NZ_JAAGPH010000113.1 coordinate 3,936, forward strand.
AACTACTCGGACGAGCGCGTGTTCGCGACGCACGAGAACCTGCGCTACGGGACGAAGAGCACCGAGTTCATGGCGCCGCCGTCGTTTGCGTTCGAACTGATGCGCAAGGCCGTGCTGTCGCTCGCGGTCCGGCATCCGGCGCTGCGCTCGCTGATCAATCCGCGCCAGACGACAGCCATCGTCTATGCGACGTCGTCGCTCAACGCAGCCGAACGCGACACGTTTTCAGCCGGCCCCGCGCCCGGGACGGTACTCGCCGAATGCCCGCTGATGCGGTACACGGCGCCCGGCAGCGACACGCGCCGCGGCCACCTGACCGATCTCGTCGCGCCGCGCTTCACCGCGCTCTGCTTCACGTCCGACGGCGTACCCGATCCGACGCTGGCCGATCTCGAACGACGCCTGCAGGCCAAGCGGATACCGTTCGCGCTCATCACGCTCGCTCGGCATGCGGTGCCGCAGCAACCGGCCTGCGGCGGGCATGACGAAGACGGCCGGCTGTTCGACATGTACGGCGCGCGTGAGGGCACCGTCTATCTCGTGCGTCCGGACGGCCATGTACTCGGGCGCTGGCACGACGCTCGCGCCGGCGAGGTGGCCACCGCGCTCGAACGCGCGCTCCATCCGCGCGCATCAACCGATCCTCAGGAGATCGCATGATGACGAATACCGAACGCGACACCCTCTACACCGACCTGTGCCGCGCGATGACGCAGATCGGCGAAGCCGATGCATCGCTCTTTCTCGCCCGCTTCGCACTGCTGTCGATCGAGGCGATCGGCGATGTCGCGACCGTGGCACGACTGGTCGCCGAAGCAAGCGACGGATTACCCAACGCGGGCAGGCAGCCATCGACACACGAACGCTGACGCCGATGGCTGACCGGCTTCACCGGCGGCCATACATTACAACTTCATTTCACCATGCATCGTTCATGCACGGGCCTCGCCGTATGCAGACGAATTCCCTGGAAAATCCCGCTAAGGGTGCATAACATTACTTAACGATTCCGACCCGTCTATCGCGTTACATTGCGTGGGCGGCGCGGCAGGTCGCGTTGCCGCCTTCATTCAGCTTGCGGCAACGCTGCCGACGTCCGGTCATTCGACAACTCAAGGAGAGGACAACCATGGCTCATGGCTTGATTATGTGGCTCATCATCGGTGCGATCGCCGGCTGGCTTGCCGGCTTGCTCGTCAAGGGCGGCGGCTTCGGGCTGATCGTCGACATCATCGTCGGGATCGTCGGCGCGGTGATCGGCGGCTGGCTCGCCGGGATACTCGGCATCAGCGTCGGCAGCGGCTTCATCGGTTCGGTGATCGTCGCGGTCGTCGGCGCGGTGATCCTGCTATTCGTGATCCGGCTATTCAAGCGAGCGGCCTGACGCTTCTCTCCACGCGCCTTCGGGCGCGTTTTCGCATCAGGCCGGCGGGCGGCACGCTCGCCGCGCGCCGCCGGCCCGCTCAGCGCTTCGCGCGCTGCAACCTGCCGTCGGGTATGTCGGCCGTCAGCAGTCCACTGCGCGCTTCGCGTGCATCATCGCGCCAGATCCACACGATGCGCGGCATTTCCCCTCTCCATCCCGCATCGAGCGCCGCGCGCAAACGCTCGGGCGTCGGCTGGCGACAACAACGCGCACCACAGCGCACCGCCTGCCGCGAGCGATCTCACAGCGACCATTTCAGTTCTCCATAGAAAGTACGGCCCGGATACGGGTGGAACACGTAGTAGCGGCGGTCCGTCAGGTTGTCGATGCCGAGCGACGCGGTCCAGTGACGGTCGAAGCGGTAGCGCGCCTTCAGGTCGACGACCGTCAACGAGCTCGTGCCGCCGTAGACGTCCGGGTTCACGTCACTGTTGTCGAGCGTGTTGAACTGGCGGCCCGAGTAGCGCACACCGACGCTCGCGAGCCAGCGCTCGTCGAAGCGATACGACGCGAGCAGGTTCGCACGCATGCGCGGAATCCGCGGAAAGCGCGAGCCGACATACGCCGGATTCGCGGCGTCGGCGAGGATCTGCGCGTTGCTCGCCGACAGGTTCGCGTCGATCGCGAGCCCCTTCAAACCGACGTTCTCGCCGCTGAACGCGAGTTCGACGCCACGCACGCGCACGCGATCGACGTTCGAGATGTTGGTCACCGTCGTCGCGCCCGACACCGTCGTCTGGCTGTAGATCGAATCGCGCAGGTCGCTCTGGAACACGCTGGCACGCACGACGCCGACGACCACGTCGCGTTCGGCCGTGAAATCCCAGTCGATCGCCTTTTCCGGCCGCAGGTTCGGGTTGTTGTTGACGATCGCGTTGTTCGAGATCGTGCCCTGGAACAGTTCGCCGACCGTCGGAAAACGCGTGCCTGTCGCAAACGTCAGCCGGAAGCGCCAGACGTCGGTCGCATCCCATTGCAACGCGACCTTCGGCGACAGCGCATTCGCGCTGCGGTCCGCATAGCCGAGCGTGCCCGTTGCATTGCCGAGCGCACCGCCGTACGCATCCCAGCGCTCGTAGCGCAGCCCCAGCGTCGCGAGCCAGCCCGGCGCGAAACGCCACGCGTCCTGCCCGAACAATGCCTGCGTGCGCGTGTCGCCGCGATAGACGCTCGACAGCGACGTGGTCGGCCCGGCCAGCCAGTCGGCCGTGTTGTACGTGACGTTGCGCAGGAAGTAATTGTCGTAGTGATAGCCGAACGTGAACGTGTGGCCCTTCACTTCCGGCGCCTCTGCCTTCAGGTCGAGCGTGCGCCAGCCGGTGCCGTCGCCCTGGAACAGTGTGCCTGCGCCGCCCTGCACGGTCGACGCCGAGCGTTGCACGTCGCGCGACACGTCGTACGCGGATACGACGCCCGACAGCCGCCGGCCGGAATCGAGCCGGCCATTCAGGCCGAGCGCATACAGCCAGTTCTCCTGGTCGCCGCGCTGCGGCGCGAATGCGTTCGGCGCGACGGTCATGTTCCGGCCGCCGATCGACACGTTGCCGCGCGCGATATCGTCCGGCGGAATCAGCGACCAGCGCGGCGGATACGCGTAGCTCGAGCCGAGCAGGTTCGACAGCAGTACGCCGTCGGCGTAGACGAGCCCGCGCGCGCTCTGCAGTTCGTTGAAGTCGAGGCCGCATGGGCGGCGGGCCACGCGAGAGCGGCCGCGCATCCAAGCGCGAGCCTGCCGCGCGACGGCCGCGCGGCAAAGGGAGAGGACATGAGTGAATTCCTGAAAACGTGATCGGACGCCGCCGGACACGAGCGCGCGCCGGACACGAGCGCGCGCCGCGCACGAACGGCGCGGCACGCGGCCCGGCCGCGGACGGCACGCGCGCCACCGGGGCGCGCGGACGACATCAATCAGATCGGAGCGTTTTCAGGCGGGGCGCGAGGCTGCGCGAGACGGATGCCCTTGCGGGGAAAATCGGGAATGGCGGGCGCGGCCGCGCGAGAGGCGAACGTCCGCACGAAGCCCGGCAGTGCGGGCAGGCTCGACCCGAGCGCCACGTTCGCCGCGAAGCCGGGGCAGTACACGCAGTGCGGCACGCCGTCATGGTCGAACGACGACGTATCGTGATCGCCGCCCGCCTGCGCGAGCACGACCTGGCGGGCGCCCGCTGCACTGCACAACTCGAGCGTGAGCTCGCCGGAGCCGCTCGATGCAAGACGCGCATAGCCGATGACAGGCGACAGTACGTTCAGTACCAGCGCCAGCCATACAAGGCCGATCCATCGCGTCGTTCGCTTCATCACGGTCCGGAAAAAGTGCGCGCAAGTATAACAAGCGGCCGATTCATGCCGATCCCGCACGGCGCAATAGTCGGCATCGCAGCGCGCGTCAGAGCGCATGTGCCGTTAATACAACAGAGACAAAATCTAACGATTCGCCACTGGCATAAATCCAAGCACGAGGTTGATAATCATCGAACCTGCTGGAGAAATGACCATGGACGAAAGACCAACCCGCATGCCACCGCCGGAGCAAGTGATGAGCCCGGATCCGGAACCCGTCGGCGTGGAATTCCTCGCCGAATTGCCCGACCACGTGCGGGCATTCTTCGACGAGCAGCACAAGCTGTACTCGCCGAAGTGAACGCCTGTTCGGTTCTGTAACCGCCACGTGCCGATCCTCGCTATCGTGCGGTTCATCACTGCGCATCGCGCGCAATTCGCCTCGCACCCGGGCCGCAACAGCCTGACGGTGCCGGATCAGCTCGCCTGCTGATTCTCTGGTCGCTGCGCTACGCCGCGCGACTGTCTTCGTCTATCCTTCTGGTTTTCCACATCCGGCCCGCCCGGCTCTCCCGATCGTTCCGATGAAGCAAGCCATTCGTGCCAGCCTCGCTGTCGCCGCACTCGGCGTCGCCCTCTTTTCGTCCCCGCGCGTCGCCAATGCAGACGGTGACGACACCGCCCTCACCAATATCGTCGCGCTCGCATCGCAGCGCCTCGCGCTCGCCGAACCGGTCGCTCGATGGAAATGGGCGAATCACAAGGCAATCGAGGACCGACCGCGCGAAGCGGAACTGCTCGTGTCAGTCGAGAAGCGCGCGGTACAGGCCGGCGTCGATCCCGCGTTCGCACGGACGTTCTTCGAGGATCAGATCACCGCGAGCAAGGATGTGCAGAATGCGCTGTTCGCGACCTGGCGCACGACGCGGCCGCCGGAAGGCACACCGCCCGATCTCGCGACCAGCACGCGCCCTGCGCTCGACCGGCTGACGCAGAAAATGCTCGCGGGGCTCGCGCAGGTTGCACCGCTGCGGGATGCGCCTGATTGCCAGACGCGGCTCGCGCGCAGCATCGCCAACTGGAAGACGCTCACGCGCTACGACGCCACGCAAACGCAGGCACTCGACACCGCGCTGTCGCACGTCTGCTCGGCCGGCGGCGCAAGCGCGATCGGCTGACGACAGCGGGCGGGGGGCGCGCGAGCTCGCCCTGATTAACCCGCCTGCCCCGCAGGCGTGAGCGCGGCGAGCGGAATCAGCTGCAGGCCGCGGGCGAGATGCGTCTGCAGCAGACGGTGGGTGAAGGGTTCGAACGCACCGTCCGTCGCGTCGGCCGCGAGTTGCGCGGCCGCGTCGAGCGACTCCGCCGCGCCGAGATAGCGCCAGCCGTCGATCACATGAAACAGGCTGCGCTCGCCGCTCGCCTCGAATGCGACCGCACCTTCGAACGGCCAGGGCGCAGCGCCGGCACGGGCGTCGGCCGCGAGGCGCCGGTTGTATGACGGCCGCAGCCGGGCAATCCATTGCGCTTCGGCCAGCATCGCCCCCAACTCGTTGCCGGTCTCGCGCCATTCGACCCGCCGCACCTGCTGCGCCAGTCGCATTTCCTTCGACGAACGGCGCTCGCCCGTCAGCAGCGCACGCAGCCGCTGCCGCACACGCACGCTGCGGCCAACATACAGCGGTACATCCTCCTCCCCGAACAGTGCGTACGCACCGCAGCCGGGCGGCGCGGTATCGAGCCAGGCTTCGGTCAGGTCGCCGCCCAGACGGAAGTGGCGCGTCGTGCGCGCGATCTGGTCACGCAGTCGCTCGAGCGGCACGATATCGTGCAACAGGCGCCAGAACTGCCACAGCAGGTCAGCATCCGCCAGCGCCCGGTGGCGGGCAGCCGGCACGAGGCCGTGGCGCTCGATCAACGCGTCGAGGCCGTGCCGCGACTCGCGCGGGAACAGCGCTTTCGACAGCCGCACCGTACACAGCACATCGGGATTGAACGCGAAGCCGGCCCGCTCGAATTCGGCCCGCAGGAAGCCGCGGTCGAAGCTCGCGTTGTGCGCGACGAAAAGCTTGCCGTCGAGCCGCTCGAACAAACCCGGCGCCAGAGACGCAAATGACGGCGCCTCGCGCACCATCTCGTCCGAAATGCCCGTCAGTTGCTGGATGAACGGCGGAATCGGCTGCCCCGGATTGACGAGCGTCGTCCACGTCGACACGCCGAACGGGCCGATTTCGACCACGCCGATTTCAGTGATGCGGTGTTCGGCGGGCGAGCCGCCAGTGGTTTCAAGGTCGACGAAAACGAGCGGCTGTTCGCTGGCGGGATCGGACGGACGGGGGGAATCAGACATGAAAAGACTGGAAAACGATGCTTCCGTGAGTATGCACCGGCATACGGGTTCGCGGCCAGCCCGAACCGGAATGTTCCGCCCCCGAAAAACAAAAAGCCCCCGCAATGCGGGGGCCGGACGTGATCGGCAATGCGTGGCGCGTCAGACCGCCTGGATATTCGCTGCCTGCTTGCCTTTCGGCCCGACTTTCACGTCGAACGAAACACGCTGGTTTTCCTTCAGCGTCTTGAAGCCGTCCATCTTGATTTCGGAAAAGTGTGCAAACAAATCTTCACCGCCATTGTCCGACGTAATAAAGCCGAAACCTTTAGCATCGTTAAACCATTTCACGATACCGGTATCCATGTCTTCGTTCCCCACTCGATTAGATCCAAAAAAGCTATTTTTATAGCCGTTTCCCGAAATCCCGAAACATTGCGCCAGCACCCACACCAGCACGCCGCCCGAGGACGGAGTGCTGACTTTATAAATTGGACAATCCGGGTGCGTCAAGGAAATTTTTGACGATCGTTTTATCAAAAAAGAGCTAATACCACTGGAATCGGTACACCGGCGCCTTTGATTAATTGATTCGCAACAAAAACCTGTCAATATTACCGGGATCAGAACGTTAATAATCGCGACGGTGAAATTCCTACCGGGGACAAATCGGCTCGGTAAATTCCTCGGGTTTTTTCCGGGTTGCGGAAATCCGGGGACATTGCGATGCTCGCTTAACGTCGGAAGGAAGGAGAAGGTCATGTGGCTGGACGGAATCAAGCGCTTCGCGAGCCGGCTCGGACGCGTACACCGCAAGTCCCGCGCCCTGGCCGAGTCCGCGTCCTCGCGCGAAGCGCCGTGCGACACCGAATTCGATACGACCTGGCATGGCGATCACTGGCAGAACCTGCTCTCGTCGCCTCTCGATGCCCGCCACTATGTGATGGAAGACTGGACATACACGCCGCCCCCCAACGAAGCCAAGGAGGCCGCACCCGCGGCCAAGCGCAAGCGGCGCTCGTTCGCGCAATAGCGCGCGGACCGACAGGCAAAAAAAAGCGCGACTGGGAAGTCGCGCCGACAAAGGTTTGGAGATCTTTTCCGTCAACGAAAAAGTCTGCTTCGGAAAGCAGAGATCGCAGTATAGCGAGAGAACAACCTTTCATTAGCCATGCTCCACACAAACCTCTATTGCCGATGTGTCAATAATCGGATGACGACCATCCCCGCCTCCCGCTGACCATCTGTCGCGATCGCACAACGCCCGTTACGTACTCCTGACCGCCATTTTTCTTCGCTGCACCGCCGCAAATCCTTGATGGTCAATCGTTTCCGCCATATTGCCGATCTTTGCGGATTCCAAAATATATTATTGCTTAAAGCGCATCCTTCCCCCGCTCCACGCACTCCGTACACTGCAGATGGCTTTTTGATAAGCGCACCGCCGCTCTGCCGGACCGGCCGCAACGTCAAGCACAACATGCCAGTCCGCAGCAGGTTCGATCGACATCATCCTGTTTGGAGACAGATCCATGAAAAAAACCCTGATCGTCACCGCGTTGTCGGGTGTATTCGTTACGGCGGCTCACGCCCAAAGCAGCGTGACGCTCTATGGCCTGATCGATGCAGGCATCACCTATACGAACAACCAGGGTGGCCACAGCTCATGGTCGGAACGCAGCGGCCAGATCAACGGCAGCCGCTGGGGCCTGCGCGGCACGGAAGATCTCGGTGGCGGCCTGAAAGCAATCTTCGTGTTGGAAAACGGCTTCAACATCGCCAATGGCACGCTCGGCCAGAATGGCCGCGAATTCGGCCGCCAAGCGTTCGTCGGCCTGTCTCATGACCAGCTCGGCGCCGTCACCCTCGGTCGCCAGTACGATAGCGTCGTCGACTACATCGGGCCGCTGTCCCTGACCGGTACGCAATTCGGCGGCACCCAGTTTGCCCACCCGTTCGACAACGACAATCTGAACAATTCGTTCCGGATCAATAACGCTGTCAAGTACACGAGCGTCAATTACGGCGGACTGAAGTTCGGCGCGTTGTACGGCTTCTCGAACAGCAGCCAGTTCTCGAACAATCGCGCGTACAGCGCAGGCGTGTCGTACACCTACGCCGGCTTCAATATCGGCGCCGGCTACCTGCAGTTGAACAATGACATCTCGGGCCTCACGTCGGCGGCGGTCACCAACAGCGGCGGCGCGGTGGCAGGCGACAATACGTTCGTCGGCAAGCGTCAGCGCGTGTTCGGCGGCGGCCTGAACTACACGTTCGGTCCGGCAACGGCCGGCTTCGTGTTCACGCAATCGCGCGTGAACCGGGCGCTCGGTATCGCTGCGGGTGCGTCGGGCGTGTCGAACGGGCTGGGTCTCGACGGCACGTTTGCCCGCTTCAACAACTACGAAGTGAACGCGCGCTACGCGCTCACGCCGGCCTTGTCGCTGGCCGGGTCGTACACGTACACCGCCGGCTTCCTGGACGGCCGTCATCCGGGCTGGAACCAGTTCAACCTGCAGACCGACTATGCGCTGTCCAAGCGGACCGACGTGTATGTGCAAGGCGTGTATCAGCGCGTCAGCACGGACGGCCTGGGCATCGGCGCCTATGTCAATGGCCTCGGTGGTGCTTCATCGACCAACAAGCAGATCGCGGTCACGGCCGGCCTGCGCCATCGCTTCTGAGCGACCGGCAGTTCCGCCGCACGCCGGATGACGAAGCGCCCCATCGGGGCGCTTTTTCCTTGCCGGGCTGCGCCGTGCGCCGCTCAGGCGTTGCCCGGCGCCGGGTAACGGACGTCGAGCACGTCGATCGGCTGCGGGCCGGCCGGCGTCATCAGCATGACGGTATCGCCGATCTTCGCCTTGATCAGTGCGCGCGCGACCGGCGAAATCCAGCTGACGCAGCCGCGATCGAGATCGACCTCGTCGATCCCGACGATCGTGATCGTGTGATCCTCGCCGTCCGGTGTTTCGTAATCGACCGTTGCGCCGAAAAACACCTGGTCGACATTCTCCTGCCGGCTCGCATCGACGACTTCGGCCAGATCGAGCCGCTTCGTCAGGAAGCGGATGCGGCGATCGATCTCGCGAAGCCGCCGCTTGCCGTAGATGTAGTCGCCATTCTCCGACCGGTCACCATTCGACGCGGCCCAGGATACGAGCCGCACGACCTCGGGACGCTCGACGTCGATCAGGTTCAGCAGTTCGTCCCTCAGCCGCTTGTGGCCGGCGGGCGTGATGTAGTTCTTCGAGCCCGCTGGAATCGCCGGCTGGGCCTGGTCCAGATCGTCGTCGTCGCCGTCCGACTCTTTGACAAACGCCTTGTTCATGATGCAGATTCAACATGGATGACTGATGCTCCAAGGGTACACGAAGGGCGCCCCGGTCAGGCCATGCACCTAATTTGCGAATAAGGCTTCCCTTTTTATACAACCCTGCTATAATTTCGCTTCTGCGTGCGGCTGTAGCTCAGTTGGATAGAGTACTTGGCTACGAACCAAGGGGTCGTGGGTTCGAATCCTGCCAGCCGCGCCACTTTTTTCGAGGGCCTTCTGAACCGAAGGCCCTTTCAGTTCGAAGCAGTAGAAGTTTTGTTTTGCGTGCGGCTGTAGCTCAGTTGGATAGAGTACTTGGCTACGAACCAAGGGGTCGTGGGTTCGAATCCTGCCAGCCGCGCCACTTTTTTGGGAGCCTTCCCATCGCAGAAGGTTCCGACAGTTGAGAAGTACCGTTTTGCGTGCGGCTGTAGCTCAGTTGGATAGAGTACTTGGCTACGAACCAAGGGGTCGTGGGTTCGAATCCTGCCAGCCGCGCCACCTTAAAAGGGCTTTCCTCCGGGAAAGCCCTTTTTCTTTTCCACCTCCCCTTCCTTCCCTTGCTCAACGCACGGCAACGTACGGTTGCGTCACGCCCCTTTTCGGAAGAACGCCGGCCACGACACCGCACGCGCTCGCCGCCAAACAGCACAAATGAAAACGGCGGCCATTGGCCGCCGTCGATCGCTCGCCCACCCGGGCTGCGTCAGTAATCCTGACGCTCGCGCTCGATGCGCATGCCGCCGTCGTGGCGCGCATGCGCACCGTCGTCGGTCGAACGCTCGCGCATGATCCGCATCACGTCCGGATTGGTTCGCACGCGTCGCATCACGTTCGCGAGATGCACACGATCGCTGACCTGGATCACGAAGCGCAGCACCGTCGACTCGTGCGTCAGATCCTCGTCCATCGCGATATGCACGATGTTCGCGTCGGCCGACGTGATGTCCGCCGCCACGCGCGCAAAGATGCCCTTCGTGTTCTTCACGAGCGCCTTCACCGCGACATCGAACAGGCGGCCCGGCTGCGGCGCCCATTCGACGTCGATCCAGCGGCCCGGATCGCGGCGATGGATACGCTGCGCCACGCGGCAATCGGTCGTATGAATCGCCATCCCCAGGCCGATGCCGATGTAACCCATGATCGCGTCGCCCGGAATCGGCCGGCAGCATGCGGACAACTGCACGGACATCCCTTCGGTGCCGGTGATCACGACCGGCGGCGCGTGGTGCGCGGAATGCCGCTCGGACTTCGGCAGATCGTCGTCCGCATCGCGGCCGCTCATCAGCACCTCGATGCGCTTGGCCATCACCGCGGCCACGCGGCGGCCGAGGCCGATGTCCGCGAAGATTTCCTGACGGCTCTTGTTGCCCGTCCACTGCACGAGCTTCTCCCACACTTCCGGCTCGACATCGGCCAGCGCGAGACCGTAGCCCTTCAGGCTCTGGTCGACCAGTCGCTCGCCCAGCTGCACCGATTCGTTCAGGCGCATCGTCTTCAGGTAGTGCCGGATCGCCGAGCGCGCCTTGCCGGTACGCACGAAGCCGAGCCACGCAGGGTTCGGCTTCGAATACGGCGCCGTGATCACCTCGACGATGTCGCCGCTCTTCAGCTCGGTGCGCAGCGGCAGCAACTCGTTGTTGATCTTCACGGCCACGCACTGGTTGCCGAGATCGCTGTGGATCGAATACGCGAAATCGAGTGCCGTCGCGCCGCGTGGCAGCGCCATGATCTTCGACTTCGGCGTGAACACGTAGACCGCATCCGGGAACAGGTCGATCTTCACGTGCTCGAGGAATTCGCTCGAATCGCCGGCTTCGCTCTGGATGTCGAGCAGCGACTTCAGCCACTGGTGCGCGCGCTTCTGCACGTCGCTGAGATCCGCGCTGCCGTTCTTGTACAGCCAGTGCGCGGCGACCCCCGCCTCGGCGATCTCGTGCATCTTGCGCGTGCGCACCTGGAACTCGATCGGCGCACCGAACGGGCCGACCAACGTGGTGTGCAGCGACTGATAGCCGTTGATCTTCGGGATCGCGATGTAGTCCTTGAACTTGCCGGGTACGGGCTTGTACAGCGCGTGCAGCGCGCCGATGCACGTGTAGCAGTCGAGCGGGCTGTCGACGACGACGCGAAAGCCGTACACGTCGAGCACCTGCGAGAACGACAGCTGCTTGTCGCGCATCTTGCGGTACACGCTGTAGATGGTCTTTTCGCGGCCGGTGATCTCGGCGTCGATCTTCGCATCGGCCATCGCGCGCTGCGCGGCTTCGAGGATCTTGCTGATCACTTCGCGGCGGTTGCCGCGCGCGGCCTTCACGGCCTTCTCGAGCGTCGCGTAGCGATGCGGGTTGAAATTCGCGAAGCTCATGTCCTGCAGCTCGCGATATGTGTTGTTCAACCCGAGGCGGTGCGCGATCGGCGCGTAGATGTCGAGCGTTTCCCGCGCGACGCGGCGGCGCTTTTCCATCGGCACCGCGCCGAGCGTGCGCATGTTGTGCAGACGATCGGCGAGCTTGACGAGAATGACGCGCACGTCGCGTGCCATCGCGAGCAGCATCTTGCGGAAGTTTTCCGCCTGCGCTTCCTCGCGGCTGCGGAATTCCATCTTGTCGAGCTTCGACAGGCCATCGACCAGTTCGGCGACCTTCGGGCCGAACCGTTCGGCCAGCTCGCTCTTGGTCACGCCCTGGTCTTCCATCACGTCGTGCAGCAGCGCGGCCATGACGGCCTGCGCGTCGAGCTTCCAGCCGGCGCAGATTTCCGCGACGGCGACGGGATGGGTGATGTAGGGTTCGCCGCTCTGGCGATATTGACCGAGGTGGGCTTCGTCACTGAAGTGGAACGCCGCCTTGACCTCTTTGATTTCTTCCGGAGGAAGATACTCGGCAAGCACGGCTGTCAGTTTCGCGATCGAAACGACGCCGTGCTTGCGAGGCTGCTCCGGTGTGGCGGTCGGCCCGAACAGATGCCGGAAGGACTGTTCGAGGACCGCGTCGATGTACTGGCGCGCAGGCGACTGGGCCGTGGCTTCGGTGGTCGAATCCGCGGAGGCGGACGATGGGGTGGTGCTCATATTCGCCTCCAGGTCGAGTCGTTGCGCGCGTGGATTACATGGCTGGAACGGGCCGGATGCGCGTTACACCGGCACCTTCTTCAGCATCTCGACGCCGACCTGGCCGGCAGCGATTTCGCGCAGCGCGACGACGGTCGGCTTGTCGCGGCTTTCGATCTTCGGCGTATGGCCTTGCGCGAGCTGCCGCGCGCGATAGGTGGCGGCGAGCGCCAGTTCGAAGCGATTCGGGATTTGCTTCAGGCAGTCTTCGACGGTAATGCGAGCCATGTTGGTAATTCCTTCTGAATATAGTCCTTATTCTACCTTATGTCCCTCGTCCCCCGCGTCATTCCGCGTGGGGCAGATGGATGCCGAGCTCGATGAACAGCTCCGTGTGTCGCGCGTACTGCGAAGCAAAGCGCAGGCGCGTGGCCGCGACGATGCATTCGAGCTCCGCGAGCGCACGCTCGAAGTTCTCGTTGATCACCACGTATTCCGCTTCGGACGCGTGCGCGATCTCGCTGCCCGCGGCAAGCAGGCGGCGTGTGATCACGTTCGGCTCGTCCTGGCCGCGCTTCTTCAGGCGCTCCTCGAGCGCGTCGAGCGACGGCGGCAGGATGAAGATGCCGACCGCGTTGCGGAACTGCTTCTTCACCTGCAGCGCGCCCTGCCAGTCGATCTCGAGCAGCACGTCGTGGCCGTTCCTCATCTGCTCTTCGATCCAGACGCGCGACGTGCCGTAGTAGTTGCCGTGCACTTCCGCGCTCTCGAGGAATTCGTGCGCCGCGTGACGCGCGCGGAAATCCTCGACCGTCGTGAAGTGATAGTGCTGGCCGTCCTGCTCGCCCGGGCGCGGCTTGCGTGTCGTGTACGAGATCGACAGGCAGATGTCGCTGTCTTTCGACAGCAGCGCATTCACGAGCGTCGACTTGCCTGCGCCCGACGGCGCGACGACCATGAACAGGTTGCCGGGATAGACGCCGCCGTGCAGCGAATGCGACGCGTGCGCGTCGCGGGTAGATTCCGTCATGTTGCTTTACTCCAGGTTTTGCACTTGCTCGCGCATCTGCTCGATCAACAGCTTGAGCGCCATCGACGCGTCGGCGAGTTCCTTCGCCGCCGCCTTCGAGCCGAGCGTGTTCGCTTCGCGATTCAGTTCCTGCATCATGAAGTCGAGACGCTTGCCGACGCGGCCGCCCTTCTCGATCACATGGCGCGTTTCGTTCAGGTGGGCGGTGAGCCGCGACAGCTCTTCCGCGATGTCGATCCGGATCCCGTACATCGTCACTTCCTGACGAATGCGCTCCGCGGCTTCCTCGCGCGTGACGATCGTCGAGCTGCCTTCGGGCGCCGCGATGCCGAGCGCCTCCTGCAGCCGTTCGACGATCTTCTGCTGGTGCTTCGCGATCAGCTCCGGCACGAGCGGCGTGATGCGCGCGACGATCGCTTCCATCTCGGTGACGTTCGACAGCAGCATCGTCGCCAGTTGCGCGCCTTCGCGCGAACGCACGACGACGAGCTCACCGATCGCTTCCTTGCCGCACGCGAGCACCGCCTCGCGGATCGCGTCAGCCGACACGCCGCTCTCGGCGATCACGCCCGGCCAGCGCAGGATCTCGCCCGCGCGCAGGCGGCCGACACCCGGGAACGAGTCGAGCACCGAGCGTTCGAGCTCGGCGAGCTGGCCGAGCGCGGACTGGTTCAGCGCGCCCGCGCCAATGCTCTGCTCGCCGCGCTGCAGGTTGATGCGGATGTCGACCTTGCCGCGCGACAGCTTGTTCATCAGCATTTCGCGCAGCGCGGGTTCGCACGCGCGCACGTCGTCCGGCATCCGGAAATTCAGGTCGAGAAAGCGCGAGTTCACGGTGCGCAGTTCGACCGACACGCTGGTGCCGCCGTTGCCGGTGGCCGTCGCGAGTTCGCGCGTCGCGCTCGCGTAGCCCGTCATGCTGTAGATCATGGTTCGTCTCGCCGTCTGGGTGCCCTCGCGGGCGGGGATATGTCGAGGCGCCCGGCGCATCGGAAAGCGCGGGGCGGGAAGCGCGCATTATCCCATTTTTGCGGACCACCCCGCCGGGCACGCCCGCCGTTCGGCGCTAAAATCGGGGTTTCCTCTCGTTCCGCGATTCCCACATGACGTCCTCCGTTTCCCGCCCGAGCGGCCGCCGCGCCGATGAACTGCGCAAGGTCGCCCTGACGCGCCACTACACGAAACATGCCGAAGGCTCGGTGCTGGTCGAGTTCGGCGACACCAAGGTACTCTGCACCGCGAGCGTCTCCGAGCGCGTGCCCGACTTCCTGCGCGACCGCGGGCAAGGCTGGCTGACCGCCGAATACGGGATGCTGCCGCGCGCGACGCATACGCGCAGCGACCGCGAAGCCGCCCGCGGCAAGCAGACCGGCCGCACGCAGGAAATTCAGCGCCTGATCGGCCGCGCGCTGCGCGCGGTGTTCGACCTCGAGGCGCTCGGCCCGCGCACGATCCACATCGACTGCGACGTGATCCAGGCCGACGGCGGCACGCGCACGGCGAGCATCACCGGCGCGTTCGTCGCCGCGCACGACGCCGTGTCGAAGCTGATCGCGGCCGGCAAGCTCACGCGCTCGCCGATCACCGACCACGTCGCCGCGATCTCGGTTGGCGTGTACGCAGGCGCGCCGGTGCTCGACCTCGATTACGCGGAAGATTCGCAGTGCGACACCGACATGAACGTCGTGATGACGGGCGCCGGCGGTTTCGTCGAAGTCCAGGGCACGGCCGAAGGCGTGCCGTTCTCGCGCGCCGAGATGAACGCGCTGCTCGACCTCGCGCAAGGCGGGATCGCCGAGCTCGTGCAGCTTCAGAAAGACGTGCTGGGCGCCTGACATGCCGGACGACCACACCACCGCGCCGCTGTCGCGCATCGTTCTCGCGTCGAACAACGCGGGCAAGCTGCGCGAATTCACCGCGCTGTTCTCGACGGTCGGCATCGAGATCGTCCCGCAGGGCGACCTTGCGGTGCCGGAAGCGGAGGAGCCGTTCGGCACCTTCATCGAGAATGCGCTGACGAAGGCACGCCACGCGTCTCGGCTCACCGGGCTGCCGGCGATCGCCGACGATTCGGGCCTGTGCGTGCGCGTGCTGCGCGGCGCGCCGGGCGTCTATTCGGCCCGCTACGCGCAGCGCGCGGGCCGTGACAAGGGCGACGCGGCGAACAACGCGTATCTCGTCGAGCAGCTGCGCGGCGTCGCCGACCGGCGCGCATACTATTGCTGCGTGCTCGCGCTCGTGCGCCATGCGGACGACCCCGAACCGCTGTTCGCCGAAGGACGCTGGGCGGGCGAAATCGTCGATACACCGCGCGGCGAGCACGGATTCGGCTACGACCCGTATTTCTACCTGCCGTCGCTCGGCGCCACGGCCGCCGAACTCGAGCCGGCCGTGAAGAACACGCACAGCCATCGCGCGCTGGCGCTGAAGGCGCTGCTGGCGCGGCTCGCGGAGGAAGCATGAGTACGCCCGATACCCGTTCGCCAGCGGAGGTCGCATGAGCCAGGCCGCGGAAACCGGCGCGCGCGTCGTCGCGACCTTCACGTCGCCCGGCCAGGTGCGGCTCACGTCGCTGCCGCCGCTCGCGCTGTACGTGCATTTCCCGTGGTGCGTGCGCAAGTGCCCGTACTGCGATTTCAATTCGCACGAGTGGAAGGGCGAACGGTTTCCGGAAACCGAGTATCTCGACGCGCTGCGCGCCGATCTCGAGCAGGCGCTGCCGCTCGTGTGGGGCCGCCAGGTGCATACGGTATTCATCGGCGGCGGCACGCCGAGCCTGCTGTCGGCGGCCGGTCTCGACCGGATGCTGTCCGACGTGCGTGCGCTGCTGCCGCTCGACGCCGATGCCGAGATCACGCTCGAGGCGAATCCGGGCACATTCGAGGCCGCGAAGTTCGCACAGTTCCGCGCGAGCGGCGTGAACCGCCTGTCGGTCGGCATCCAGAGCTTCAACGAAACGCACCTGAAGGCGCTCGGCCGGATTCACGATACGACGCAGGCACGCGCCGCGGTCGAGATCGCCGCGAAGAACTTCGACAACTTCAACCTCGACCTGATGTTCGCGCTGCCGAACCAGACGCTCGACGAATGCCGCACCGACATCGAGACCGCGCTGTCGTACGCGCCGCCGCATCTGTCGCTGTATCACCTGACGCTCGAGCCGAATACGCTGTTCGCGAAGTTCCCGCCGGTCGTGCCCGACGACGACGCGTCGGCCGACATGCAGGAATGGATTCACGCGCGCACGACCGAGGCCGGTTACGGACGCTACGAAGTATCCGCGTATGCGAAGCCGAATCATCAGTGCAAGCACAACCTGAACTACTGGCGCTTCGGCGACTATCTCGGGATCGGTGCGGGCGCACACACGAAGCTGTCGTTCCCGAACCGGATCCTGCGGCAGGCACGCTACAAGCACCCGGCGACCTTCATCGAGCAGGCGATGGCGGGCACGGCCGTGCAGGAAGAGCGTGAAGTCGGCGCGCGCGACCTGCCGTTCGAGTTCATGCTGAACACGCTGCGGCTCGTCGAGGGCTTCCCGGTGCACAGCTTCGCCGAACGCACGGGCCTGCCGATGAGCACGATCGAGCCGGCGCTGCAGGAAGCGGAGCGGCGCGGGCTGATCGCGCGCGATTTCGCGCAGATCGCGCCGACGCCGCTGGGCCAGCGTTTCCTCAACGACCTGCAGGAATTGTTCCTGCGCGACGATTGAAGGGATGAACCACGCGGCATTTCGGTTACAATGCCGCCTCGTGTGGAAGCGTGGCCGAGCGGTTTAAGGCACCGGTCTTGAAAACCGGCGACGGGAAACTGTCCGTGAGTTCGAATCTCACCGCTTCCGCCAGGAAGTTCGCCAAACCCCGTCCATTCACCGAATGACGGGGTTTTTTGTTGGTCCGCACACGCCCTTCCCTCACGTTCCGACGCGTCATGCCGGATGCCGTTACAATCCGGCGCTCCGATTCGCGAAACGGGAAACCCACGTCATGAAGCCCTTCATCGCCTCGTCGCTCGCTGCACTGCTGGTTGCCGTCAGCACGCCGGCGACGGCCGACACCGCCTCCGGCAGCGACGCGCCAGCGTCGTGCGCTATCGCCTACGTGACGGGCGTCGGCGGCTCGCCGCGCGGCCTGAGCGAATACCTCGCGAGCCCATCGCCCTACAACTACGTGAAGGACAACGACCTCCAGTGCAAGGTGGGCGACGATGGACGCACGTCGAACTGCACCGGCGTGACCTACCTCCGGAACGAACAGGTCAGCGTGTATGACGATTCCGATCCGGCGACGCTGACCGTCGTGGCGCGCGTGGAGCTCGATCACGGCCAGAAATACCCGGTGATCATCGTCGTGCAGCGCAAGGACGCGCGCTGCAAGCAATGATGCAGCGCCGCGCGCGAGCCCGTCCGCCGAAACGGCACGGGCGTTCGCGCCGGACCTCGCGCGGCCCCTGAGCTGCGGGCACCGGCAGCGGCCCGCCATCGCATCGCAACGCGCCGGAAGCCCCCTCCCGGCCGGCCGCTCGATCACCTAGAATTCGATCAACACGGCGACACGACCGCCGCCGCGTACTCGATGCCGCGCGCGCCACCCCTGCGTGCGGTACACGGAGATCGCCATGACCGAACTGTCGACACCGGCGGAACACGTCGATTACGAAGGCTTCGAGATCCATGTCGTGCCGGCCGTCGCGCCCGGCAGCGACACGCGCTACACCTACACCGGTTACGTGTGCCATCCGGGCGCGAATCCCGCCTTGCCCGGCCACGCGGTGCCCTTCCATGCGGACGGCGAGGAAAGCTTCGCGAGCCTCGATGAAGCCGTCCACGAAGCCGTGCACATCGGCAAGAGCATCATCGACGGCACGCACCCCGACCTGTCGATCCTGTCACTCGTCACGCACGGCTTCTGAACCGGGCCGCACGCATCGCCGACGATGGCGCGGGCGCGCCCGTGGTGCTGCCTGCGGCGACCCGCTGCACTCGCGCCGGACGCTCGCCACGCGTCTGCGTGCCCCTCGCGTTCCCCGCGTTTCTTTCAACCTTGCAACACGCACGCCGGATCGCACACGTGCGACAGCCACGCGAGCGGGCTGTCATATGTCACGTCACACCGCGCTGCGCGAGCGCACGCCGTCTCGTCATCAGCGATCGCAACATCCGGCATCGCCCGTTATGCGTTTCTCCCGATATCGGCCCGCGTCCGTGCGCCTATCATTTTTTTATAGTCACTTCCGGCTAGCCTCCCATGTGCCCCCTCCCCCGTTTGCATGTCGACCGGCTGCGTGCAGTTGCGCTGGCCGTCGTCGCCATGCTCGCGGCGTGCACGATCACGCCGCCTCCGTCGCTGCACTCGATCCTGACGGTTCCGTCGATCACCCGCAGCGGCAGCCTCGACCAGTACCGCGTCGAAGTCGCGCAGCGTGTCGCCGAACGCAATCCGTCCGGCATGCTGCACGGCATACCACAGGCCATGCTCCGCTCGCTCGTCGTCGTGGCCTTCACCGTCGATGGCAGCGGCCGGCTCGTCAACGCGTCCGTCTATCGCAGCAACGGCGACGGCGAAGCGGAAGCACTCGCGCTCGCGTCGCTGCGCCGCTCGGCGCCGCTGCCGCCGCCACCGTCGCGACTGCTCGACGGCAACGGCCGGCTCGAATTGATGGAAGGCTGGCTCTTCAACGACGACGGCCACTTCCAGTTGCAAAGCACCGCGTCGGCGCAGGCGCAATCGATCGACTGACCGGTCGCCGCCCCGCGATTGCCGGTGCGCGGCGGCGCTGGCTATAATTTTCCGCAATCGCGCGGCCATCACGCCGCGCGCGCGTTCGCGCGCCCCACCCGGCATGCGAGCCGACCACGCCGGCACCGGGCGGCGGCGACGTACCCGTCTCCATCGTCGACCGGCGGGTGACGTCCGCGCCACGGCGCGCTTCCACGCCGCCACCGCATCATCCGCTCGGCTGCCCCCGGCAGGCATCCGCCTGCCCGACCGCACGCTCAGCCGACCGCCCCAACGACAAAACGGAGACATCCATGTCCGCATCTCCCCCGACCGTTGCACACGCAACCGGTTCGGCCGGCGCCGTCAGCCACCGGCGCATCGTGTTCGCCAGCTTCATCGGCACCGCGATCGAGTTCTACGATTTCTACGTGTACGCAACGGCCGCCGCGCTCGTCATCGGCCCCGTGTTCTTCCCGCACGGGTCCGCGACCGCCCAGGCGCTGTCCGCCTTCGTCACGTTCGGCATCGCGTTCATCGCTCGCCCGATCGGCTCGTTCCTGTTCGGGCACTTCGGCGACCGCATCGGCCGCAAGTCGACGCTCGTCGCATCGCTGCTCGTGATGGGCGTATCCACCACCGCCATCGGCTTCGTGCCCGGCTACGACGCGATCGGCGCGCTCGCGCCGGTGCTGCTGTGCGTGCTGCGCTTCGGCCAGGGGATCGGCCTCGGCGGCGAATGGGGCGGCGCCGCGCTGCTCGCGACCGAGCACGCGCCGCAGGGCAAGCGCGGCTGGTTCGGGATGTTCCCGCAGCTCGGGCCATCGGTCGGCTTCCTGATGTCGAACGGGCTGTTCTTCGCGCTCGCGCTGTCGCTGTCGGACGAGCAGTTCCGCAGCTGGGGCTGGCGCATCCCGTTCCTGGTCAGTGCGGTGCTCGTCGCGCTCGGCCTGTACGTGCGGCTCAAGATCACCGAAACACCCGCATTCCAGGCCGCGCTCGATCGCAACGAGCGCGTGCGCGTGCCGGTCGCGACGCTGCTCACGCAACACTGGCGGCCGACGCTGCTCGGTGCGCTCGCCATGGTCGTCTGCTACACGCTGTTCTACATCTCGACGGTGTTCTCGCTGTCCTACGGCGTGTCGGCGCTGCATATTCCGCGCCAGAGTTTCCTCGGCCTGCTGTGTTTCGCGGTCGTGTTCATGGGACTCGCGACGCCGCTGTCCGCGTGGGCGTCGGACCGCTTCGGCCGCAAGCCGGTGCTCGTCGTGGGCGCGATCGCCGCGCTGCTGTCGGGTTTTGCGATGGAGCCGCTGCTCGGCAGCGGCTCGATGCCGCTCGTCGCGTTGTTCCTGACGATCGAGCTGTTCCTGATGGGCGTGACGTTCGCACCGATGGGCGCGCTGCTGCCGGAGCTGTTCCCGACCAACGTCCGCTATACGGGCGCGGGCGTCGCGTACAACCTCGGCGGGATCCTCGGCGCGTCGATCGCGCCGTATATCGCGCAACTGCTGGCGGCGCGCGGCGGGCTGTCGTGGGTCGGCGGTTATGTATCGGTTGCGGCGGCAATCAGCCTGATCGGCGTGCTGCTGATGCGCGAGACGCGCGACGCATCGCTCGTCTGAGACTCCGGGGCGACCCGGGTTGTGCGGAGGCCGGCGCTGCCTATACTCGATCCTGGGTGCGCCGCTGCGCCCCCGGGATCCCGCCCCGAAGGAGCCGCCGCCATGAACATTCGCCTCGGCAATGCCGATCTCGTCCTGATCCTCGCACTCGCGCTGGGTGGCGCGATCCTGCTCGCGATGCGCTTCCGGCCGCAGACCTGGCGCGGCCTCGTGTTCGAGGCGCTGCTGGCGAACCTGGCGGCCTTCGCCGCCGTCGTCACGGTCGAGGCGCTGCTCGCCTGAACCACCCGCCCCACCCCCTCGTCAGGCGGTCAGCCGCGCGCGCAGCGCGCCGTAGGCCGGGCCGACCGTATCGATCGCGTCCAGCGCCTCGTCGACCGACGGCATCATGCCCGGCTCGCCGATCGACAGCGCATTCGGCGCGCCGCCGATCCCGCAATGATGGCGCGACGTCGCGACGAAAATCATCACGGTCGGCCGCTGCAGCGCGTGCGCCATGTGGACGAACCCCGTATCGACCCCCACCACGAGCGCAGCCCGGCCGAGCGCCGCGCCGAGCTCGCGCACCGTCATCGCGGGCAGCACGACCGAACCCGGCGCGCGTGCGGCGATGTCCTGCGCATCGTCATGCTCGGCAGCCGATCCCCACGGCAACAGCACGCGTACGCCACGCGCCATCATCTGCGTGGCGAGCGCGGCCCAGCGGTCGGCCGGCCATTTCTTGTCGGGGTTGGACGTCGCATGGAACAGCAGCATGAATGGGGCGCCATCGGTCACGGCGGCCGGCAGGTTCACGTCCCGCGGCGGGACGATGCCGTATGTAGCGGTGCCCTCGGGCGCGTAGCCGAGCGCCTCGCCGGCGCTCACGCGCATCCCGTGCCACGCGTCGCAGTTCGGCCGCGGGCCGAACCGATGCGAATACGCGAAGCGTGCGCCCGTTTCGCCGAGATCCTGCGTCTGGTAGCCGACGCGGCGCGCGGCGCGCGCAAGCGCCGAAATGATCGCGCTCTTGTAGACGCCGTGCAGGTCGATCACCGCATCGTAGCGGTGCCTCCGCAGCGCGCCGATCGACGCCGTGATCGCCTTCAGGTCGCCGCGATTGCGCATCTTCTTGAAGCGGCGCAGCGGCGCGCAAAGGACTTCGCTGACGCCCGGATGCCAGCGCACGACCTCCGCGCACGATTCATCCACCGCCCAGTCGACCGTTACGCCGGGAAAGGCGCGATGCAGATCCGCGACGACGGGTAGTGTCTGGACAACGTCGCCGAGCGACGTCACTTTCACGATGAGGATACGTTTCACGATGTATGGGGATAGACCGGCCAATTTGGCATGCTAACGATGGTTACATGCGCGAACATTACGTGAACATTACTTTTGCAACAAAATGCATCTCCTTTCGGGAACATTCTCGCTCCCCACCCGCATCCGGTTCTTTTTATAATTCGATCTTTGCCTGACGGCCCGCGCCGATGCCACGCCCCGCTCTTCCCGCCCTGTTTCCCGCCCTCACCCGTCGTTCGCTGAGGATCTGGCGCCAGTATGGCGTTTTCTGGCTCGGTGCGATCGTCGTCGGCCTCGCGGCCGTACTTTACGCGCGTCTGATCGACTGGGGTTACGAAACCTTCCGCACGATGCGCGATCACGCCGCGTGGCTGCCGCTGCTGCTGACACCGGCCATCGCCGCGCTGTCGGTATGGATCACGCGGCGCTTCTTCCGCGGCGCCGAGGGCAGCGGCATCCCGCAGGTGATCGCGACGCTGCATGCGCGCCCGAGCGCGTTCGGCTCCCGGCTGCTGACGCTGCGCATCCTGTTCGGCAAGGTGCTGGTGTCGTTCCTCGGCATCCTGGGCGGCTTCACGATCGGCCGCGAAGGGCCGACCGTACAGGTCGGCGCGGCGCTGATGTTCAACCTGCGACGCTTCTACCCGCGCTCGAACGCGCAGATCGAACGCCAACTGGTGCTCGCCGGCGCGGCGGCCGGGCTGTCGGCCGCGTTCAATACGCCGCTCGCCGGAATCGTGTTCGCGATCGAGGAGCTGACGCGCAGCTTCTCCGCGCGCGCCAGCGGCGTGCTGATCACCGCGATCATCCTCGCCGGCGTCGTCGCGCTCGGCCTGAACGGCAACTACACGTATTTCGGCACGATCGATGCCGGCCCCCATTTCCCGAAACTGCTCGCGCTCGCCGTGCTGGTCACCGCGATCGTGACGGGGATCGCAGGCGGCGTGTTCTGCTGGCTGCTGCTCAACACGGGACGCTGGCTGCCCGCGCAGTTGCTGGGCCTGTATCGCGAGCGGCCGATCACGTTCGCCGCACTGTGCGGTTTCGCGATCGCCGTCGTCGGCCTCGTATCGGGCGGCACGACCTTCGGCAGCGGCTATGCCGAGGCGCGCGGCCTGCTCGACGGCAGCCAGCACCTGTCGGTTTTCTATCCGTTCCTGAAGATGATTTCGATGGTGGCGTCGTACCTGCCGGGCATCCCGGGCGGGATCTTCGCGCCGTCGCTGTCGATCGGCGCCGGGTTCGGCAACCTGTTGCATATCGTGTTCAGCAACATGAGCCTGCCGATGCTGATCGCGCTCGCGATGGTCGGCTACATGGCGGCCGTCACGCAGTCGCCGATCACGTCGTTCGTGATCGTGATGGAGATGATCAACGGTCACGCGCTCGTGATTTCGCTGATGGCCACCGCGCTGGTGTCGAGCCGCGTGTCGCGCTTCTTCGCGCCACCGCTCTACGAAACGCTCGCGCTGCGCTATCTCGCGCCGCCCGCCGCGGCCGCCGAACCAGCTGCGGCAACCGCGGCGAGCGCGACGGGGGCAACCGGCGTCACCGAGCCGCAGGATGCGGCCGCTGCGCCCGCCGATCCGCTCGACACGCTGCGTGACGAAGGCGGCAAGGGCGACGAAGCGCCCCCCGCCACC